>JARFQC010000165.1 GCA_029287965.1 Arenicellales bacterium | reverse complement strand
GCTGGCTCTTCTACCGGGGTATTGCGGATGACGACCTGATCAATGCAACACGCGGCATCCGCAAGTACAACCCGCCAGAACTCGAACAGTATGCACGTGTACTGCAGGCACGGTATGACTGGCTGGCGAAACGGGACATCCGGTATATCTTCGTCATCGCACCCAACAAGCATACGGTCTACCCGGAATACCTGCCCGATCACATGCACCAGGTGAATACTGACACCTTGACGGACCAGTTTACCGATTACATGGTGCGACACACGACAGTGCCTATCATTGATCTGAGGCAGCCTCTCATAGACAGCAAAAGCGACGGGAGGCTCCTTTACTTCAAAAGCGATACACACTGGAACCACTACGGTTCAAGCATCGCCCAGTTCGAAATTGCCAACGCCCTCGCCAGGAGCTTCCCTGATCAGATCAAGCCCGTTTCATATCAAGCGGACGATTTCAGAATCAGGGAAGGAAAAGGCGGTGAACTGTCCATCTTCATCGGATCGAGAGACCAGTTCAGCGAGCTGTACCCCCGACCTAAATTTGACCCCTGTACGAAACGACCAACTCCTGCGAGCGGCAACTTCGCGGAGACGTTTACGACACAGTGCGGCAAATCCGATCTCAATACCGTTGTCTTCAGGGACTCTTTCTTCACCTGGCTACATCCGTATATGTCGCAATATTTCAAACGGGCGACATTTACCGGACTGCCGCTCGATTACTCACACCTGAACAAACTCGTTGAACGACACAAGCCCGCCGTCGTGATCCAGCAGCTGGCTGAGAGGACCCTGACCAGGATACCTGTCATGGATGCCGAATTCCTTTAGAGCGACTAGAAGCAGGCTTTTCTTACCGCATAAGCTAACGGTTTACCTCACCTGAAACCTTCGCTGACTCACCACTACACGTCGGATCTCATCGGCCTTAGTTGGCTTGAACCATTAACAACCGCTAATGGCCTGTTTGACTGCACAGCACTAATCACTGAACCATTCCAGCAACAGATTGTCATTATCAATAACTGTCTACTGTCTCCGAGCCTGCGCCATGAAGACATCTATTCCATTCCGCTACACTGTCGCACTAGTCTTCATCATATCTGCCGTGATACTGGCCTGGATACCAAGCGTTCACAGTAATCAATTGAAGCCGGGGGCTGCCGCGCCTGCACCCGAGTTCACCCAGTCCTCTCCGGATGACTGGCTCAATTCAGAACCCCTGACGCTCGCCTCGTTAAGAGGCAAAGTCGTGCTGATCGATTTCTGGACGTTCGGGTGCTGGAATTGCTATCGCTCCTTCCCCTGGTTGAATGCAATGGAACAGCGCCTGCAAGATGAGAATTTCATTGTTGTTGGGGTACATACACCGGAGTTCGATCACGAAAAAAACCGCTATGCGGTCAGCAACAAGATCAAGGAATTCGAGTTAAAGCATCCGGTAATGATCGACAATGACATGAAATACTGGCGCGCGATGAATAACCGTTACTGGCCGGCCTACTACCTGGTCGACCAGCAGGGAAAAATCCGGGCCCTGTATATCGGTGAAACCCATGACGGCGATAAACGTGCCCGGGCTATCGAAGCCAGCATCAGGGAACTCCTTGCCGAACAGTCCTGAGCTCTCGCGACTAACGAAGACTGAATATTGCCTTTAACTGGGTCAGCTTCTGACGCGTCGTGGTCTCACGAATAGTGGTCAGCAGCTGACAAACGCATTTCCCGACAAGCCGGAAATCACTAACATACACGCCCTGTAAAGTTGCGCGATCAGCCTGATGCTTTCATGTTAGTCTGTTATCTGCATGAAGAATATTTACGCACATCTCAACATGCGTGCCTGCCTTCGGTTGGTCCGGCTAGCCTTGTTTCTTCTTACTGCATTAACGACCTGGCAGACCACTCACGCTGCTGCTCATTCGGTCGAGATAGGTGTGCTCGCCTTCCGCGGTCACGACCATGCCATGCAACGCTGGCAGCCGGTTGCCCAGTTCCTTAATCAAACCCTGCCCGAACATGAGTTCAGCATTATCCCGCTCAATCTCGAGCAGATGCGCAAGGCAACCTCGGCGGGTGACATCGACTTTCTCCTGACCAACCCGGGCAACTATGTCCTGCTCGAATCAAAATATGGCGTATCACGCATCGCGACATTGAAGCGTCACTGGCAGGGAGAGACATTTTCGCAGTACGGTGCTGTCATCTTCAGCCGCAGGGACAACCCGTCCATAACAGAACTTGCCGATCTTAAAGATCACTCGCTGATGGTAGTCAACAACAATGCGTTCGGCGGCTTCCAGATGGCATGGCGCGAACTCAAACGGGCCGGCGTAGATCCGTTCAATGATCTCGAGAGTCTTCAGTACAATGGCTTCCCGCAGGACAGCATTGTCTATTCCGTTCTGTCCGGTGAGGTGGATGCAGGTACTGTACGCACCGGCCTGCTGGAAAACCTTGCCGGCAGAAACAAAATAGACATGGACGACATTCGCATACTCAACAGCCAGCAGGGCATCATCCCCTACCCGTTTCATCTCAGCACGCAGCTGTATCCTGAATGGCCGCTGGCGAAGCTCAGCCATACGCCGGACCAGCTGGCAAGAGAACTCGTCGTGGCCCTGTTCTCTGCCGAACAGGACGAGTTTCTGCTCTCTGATGCGGCACGCTTCAGCTGGACAATACCGATGGACTACAGCGACGTGCACGAACTGATGCACGAACTGAAAATCGGTCCATACGTTCCCGATACGTCAATTTCCCTGGCACGCCTGGTTGACGCTTACGGCAAGTGGCTGCTGAGTTTTCTACTATTGCTTATAGGGCTCAGCCTGCTCACCGGCTATGTCATGAAAGTCAATCGTCGCATGCGTGAGTCCCAGTATTTACTGCAGGGGGAAGTCCGCGAACGACGCGATGCGGAACGCAGACTGGAAGAACACAAGCTGCTGCTGGAAAAGCGTGTAGAAGAACGTACCGCCCGGCTCAATGACGTTAACGCCAGGCTCGAGGAAGATATCGTCGCACGCATACGTGCAGAAAAGGTGCTGCGGGATAGCGAACAGACACTGCGCGAACTGAACAAGATCGCCTCCGAATATCCCGTACCGCTGCAAGATAAGATTAAAGCGCTGCTGGAAGCAGGGCGCAGTCACTTCGGATTTGAGTACGGCACCTTGTACCAGCGTACTGCTGACGGCGCTGAAATCGTCCAGCGTGTAGGCAAGCAGGAAGCCTTTTCGGGCTCTGCATCCGATATCGATGCGGAGAAATTCGACCACATGCTGCGAGACGAGAAGATGCTCATGATTCAACAACCGTTGATCGATGCACGGGACGGATCTGCCGTCAGCCAGGACAGCAACTGTGTTGCAGTCAAGGTCGTCGTAGAAGGTCACCCTTACGGGTTTTTATGCCTGGCCGACAGCGGTCACATGGCAAGAACGCTGAACAAGGTCGACAGGGACATACTGCAGCTGCTGGCAGACTGGATAGGCATGGAGATCGCCCGCGAGCAGGCAAGTGACCGTGAGCAACAGCACATCTCAGACCTCGCCCATGTCTCCCGACTCGGTACGATGGGCGAAATGGCATCCGGCCTGGCCCATGAACTGAACCAGCCACTGACAGCGATTGCAAACTATATACGCGGGACACTGCGCAGGCTGCAGGCAGGCAGCATGAATGAAACCGAACTCGAATCGGTGCTGGGACGTTCGGCAGACGAAGCAGAACGGGCTGCAGAAATCATCCGGCGCATCCGTGCCTTTGTGAACAAGGATAACTCTCTGCGCGAGCAGCTAGACATCAATCAGCCGGTCCGGCGGGTAGCACGCATGGTCTCGGCGGAAATGAAATCCAGTCACATAAATTTGCTGCTGAGCCTTTCCGACAAGCCGGGCCCGGTGCAAGCCGATCCCATCCAGATTGAACAGGTACTTCTGAACCTGGTCAGGAACGCCATGGATGCATTAACTGAACATCGCAGAGAGAACCGAGAAATTACTATTACCAGCCATACTAATCATCAAGGCCAGGTAATCATCGAGGTCATTGATAATGCTGCCAGCCTGTCGGCATCAGATACAGATAAAATATATAACCCGTTTTACACGACCCGGGATGACGGCATGGGCCTGGGTCTGTCCATCAGCAAGACCATCATAGAGGGGCATGGCGGCACTATGTATACTCGCCTGGAGGATGGACATACGGTGGCCGGATTCACCCTGCCACTGTTGAGTTACGGAAACAGTGAATGAGCGGCACTGACGCAATCGTTTACATCATCGATGACGACACCAGCGTCAGGAATTCGCTGCGCTGGCTAATTGAATCAGTCCAATTGCGCGTCGAGGAATTTGCCACCGCAAACGAGTTTCTGGACGCCGTGCAGGACAGCCACACCGGCTGCATGATCCTGGATGTCAGAATGCCGGGTATGAGCGGCCTGGATCTCCAGGATGTTCTCGTGCAGCGCGGCATACATCTACCGATAATTATTGTAACGGGCCATGCCGATGTCTCCATGGCCGTGCGCGCGTTCAAGGCCGGTGCATTCGACTTCATCGAAAAGCCGTTCAATGACCAGCACCTGATTGACCGCATCCAGCAGGCGATAGAAAAATGCCGCAGTGAACAGGTAGAGGTGCAACGCAAACAACATGCCAGCAAAAGATTGGCAACACTGAGTCGGCGTGAACAGCAGGTGCTCGACCTTGTTGTAGCCGGCAACTCCAACAAGCAGATAGCAAGGGAACTGGATATCAGCATCAAGACGGTTGAGTCGCATCGCGCAAACCTGATGACCAAGATGCAGGTGAGTTCAGTTTCAGAGCTGGTTCGCCTGGCATTGATAGCCGGTCGCGACAAAACGCCTGGCCCGGCTTAACTAAAGACCCGCACCGCGGCGGCACAGTCAGGGTTTACCCTGATTACCCTCCCCGATCACCCCAATAGTTTTCCAACCTATGCTGCATTCTAATGAATGCTACATACTTGTTAACCGAATGCGGTCACCTGCCAGCTTCATCCGGTTCATAAATACGGCGGGAATGAGAATGGAGACACGAAATGAATAAGCTGACACGATTTTTAACGGCGATGCTGGTAGCAACAGGGCTGATGGCCGGCAGTGTTACAACTGTTGTTGCTGATTATGGTAAACAGAAAGTTGTCTATCACATAAATTACGACAACCCCAAGAAACAGGCAGGTGCGCTGCGCAACATTCAGAATCATATCAATGCCGTCGGTGCCGAGAACCTGGACTTGAAGGTTGTTCTGCATGGCAACGGCCTGGCATTACTGCTGGAACCTGATGCACTGAGCCGGGTACCCAAGTTCAAGAATGCCAATGCGACAGACGATATGACAGCAAAGATTGCCGGCCTGAAAGACCAGGGTGTGGCATTCAGCGTATGCAACAACACGATAAACGGCCGCAAGGTAAACATGGATACCGACCTGTATGACGTTGACAAAGCAGACATCGTACCAAGCGGTGTTGCAGAGCTGGCAAAACTACAGGCCGATGGTTACACCTACATCAAACCATAACACGAAAGAACCCCATACCAGAGAACCTGAATAGCTTCCGGGTTCTTGGGATTTCCACGGCGTACCCCCTCGTACGCCGTTTTTTTTGCCTGGATTTTTGTCTCCTTCTGTATGCCATTAACTGCCGTATGACGAGAAGGCACTCAGGTGATTAAATGATCCATTGAGCAAATTTTCGTAGGCCTGGTCCAGGTCGGCATGGCTTGATTCTTCAATAGCATTACGCAAATCAGTAATATCAGTCTGCTCAATAAATATACCGACTTCTATAGCCTCCGACTCGCTCCTGCTACCCCTGTCTACCAGCTGATTATATAGCGACGCCAGCGTCGGATCGGTAAAGCTGCCTGTACTGTCGCTTGCTACCGGATCCGGCAGGCCGTAGCGTGACAGCATATTCGCCAGGATATCCATGTGCCGCTGCTCCGATCCCGCGATATTGGAAAATAGAGATATATTCCAACGTTCGAAGAGCGCACGGTAAACATCGCGTGCCAGCTTTTCTTCCTCACGCATAAAGGTAAGCGTCTTCGCCTCCTGCGCACTGAGCGGTGCAATGGAATCAGCAGCACCTCCCGTCGATGTCGAACTACCGGAGTCGGAACACCCGCTAAGCAATAATCCGCTGACGATTACCAGAGTTGCTAACCTGTTCATAAATTTCATGCCTCAAAACTGAAGCAGCAGAGCTTACTACTGTTGATTGCGGTGTTCAGTGACTTGCTCACATAGGCAACCTGTGCAGTTATTGGGACGGTAGTCTTACTGACAGGTCAGGTCAGCACAGAACCGTACTGCGGAGGCAAAAAAAACCCGCCTGTTGCAGGATTGCCCTGCAGATGGCGGGAAGAAGAGGAGTGAGGCTAGCTAGCTGCTCAAGAGAACAGAGACTAGAAAGTTAACGTGTAAAACGATAATCCCTGTGCGACTCAGCTCTAGGAATCGCTACCGTGATCATCATCGTGATCATCGTCATAATCGGCGTAACCTTCCGGGTAGTCATCATCGTCATGGTCGTCGTCATAACCTTCCGGGTAGTCATCATCGTCATGGTCGTCATCGTAACCTTCCGGATAGTTATCGTGACCGGCAACGTGGTCGCTACTTTCATCATGCTGGTCATCGTTGACGTCATCGTCTTTC
>JARFQC010000100.1 GCA_029287965.1 Arenicellales bacterium | reverse complement strand
GGTAATGATGCCAAATAGCCACATCCGCACTACCGGCTTGTTGATATCGCTGCGGCTGACATAGCCTGCAACATCGCCGAGAACCGAGATAAAACCAAACTGCTGCAGCGTCAGGATGTGAATGACATCCGACAATGAGCTCTCGCCGGAAATAATCTGTCCCTCGCGGAAGTCACGGGCGTATTCGCCACAGGCACCTGTTAGCAAGTCAGTGCGCCTCACATAACCAATGATGACGCCCTGCTCCCGCAGGCAGACGACTTCCAGTTCATGCTCGTCCATTACCGAGATGACATGCTCACACGATGTGCTGGTATCGAATGAACGCACCGGGTCGGCAATATCCTGGGCAGTAAAGGCCTCGGTGAACAGTCGAATCAGGTGCGGATTGGCAGACAGCCTGCGCACGGGTACGGACGACTGGGATTCGCTGCGGATACTATCGCCCCGACTGGATAGCTTGTGCTGGCAGCGGTCATGCGCATTGCGCGCCTGCTTGAAAAGTTCCGGATCCCCATCAGTCAGCACCGCCAGCATGGCGTTCATCTCTTTCAGAAATGTCACCGCAAAGCGCGGATCGTGCTTGCAGATATCCCTGCAGTTATCGATCAGGTCGGCCAGTTTGACGGTCTTGGCCCGGCTGGATGCCTCAGCGATATGCCGGCGATCGATTTCCTTGCGTTGCTGACGGTTACCATCGCTGGGTTTGCTGATGTCAGTCAGGTTTTCAACCAGCTCGGCCACCCCGAACCCGAAGCTGGTTTCAATGTCATACAGCGTGGCGGGCGTGTCCTCGACGACGTCGTGCAGCCACGCCGCTGCGATCATTTCCTGATCATCGGTGACCGAGGCGACTATCCGCGCTACCGAGGCAAGGTGGACGGTATAATCCTGTTTCGTGTATTTACGCCGGTGGTCGATGCGCTTATGCGCGTTGGTGGCAAAATCCTGGGCGCGATGAACCAGGTCTGAATGCGCATCTTCTGTCTTGTCAGTTCCCATCTTCTCGAACAATCAGGTCAGGGAATCCAGCCCGCGCTGCAAGTCAGCCTTGATGTCCTCGATATCCTCCAGCCCTACCGAAACCCTGACGAGGTTTTCGGCAATGCCGATTTTCCGTCTTTCCTCGTCAGAGAGACGTCCATGAGTCGTCGTCGCCGGGTGGGTAATCGTCGTCCGGGTGTCACCCAGGTTCGCAGTGATGGAAATCATCCGGGTCTGGTCTATCACATGCCAGGCCCCATCCCTGCCACCCCTGACTTCGAAAGCGATGACACTGCCTCCGCCGGATTGCTGTTTCCGGGCCAGCGCATACTGCGGGTGCGATGGCAGACCGGAGTAGTAAACTCTTTCTACCGATGCCTGGCCTTCCAGCCATTGGGCCAGTTCAAGCGCTGCTGCACTGTGTGCCTTCATGCGAATCGCCAGCGTTTCCAGGCCTTTGAGCTGCACCCATGCATTGAATGGGCTCAAACTCGGCCCGGCACTGCGCAGGAAGCCGTATACCGACTCACCGACATGTTCCCGGCTGCCTACCACGGCACCGCCCATCGTCCGGCCCTGCCCATCTATATGCTTGGTTGTCGAATAAACCACCACATCCGCCCCCTGGCCCAGCGGTTGCTGCAGGACAGGCGTGGCGAAGGTATTATCGACCACCAGCAATGCACCGGCATCGTGTGCTATGCCTGAAACCGCTGCGATATCGGCGATAGTGCTGAGAGGATTGGAAGGTGTTTCAAGAAACAGCATGCGGGTCTCGGGCCTTACCGCTGCCTGCCAGGCAGCGTTATCGGTCGAATCGACGTAACTGAAACAGAGTCCGAAGCGGGTCAGTATATTATTGAAGAGCGCTATCGTGGAACCGAACAGATCGTGCCCGGCAACGACATGATCTCCGCCCTTGAGCAGTCCCATGCAGGCAGCCAGTATTGCACTCATGCCGGTGGAAGTCGCCACGCAGGTTTCACCGCCATCCATCGCGGCGAGTCGCTGTTCGAAGGTTCTGACCGTCGGGTTGGTGAAGCGTGAGTAGATGTTGCCCGGCTCTTCGCCTGAAAACCGGGCAGCGGCACTCGCTGCACTGTCAAAAGCGAAGCTCGATGTCAGTTGAATGGATTCTGAGTGTTCGCCTTCGTCAGAACGGTTATATCCTGCACGCACCGCGCGCGTTGCAAGCTTGTAGCGTGACCAGTCCTTGTCATCCTTATCAGACATCTATAAACGCTTCAGTAGGTCAGTTTCAGCTCTGCCTGCGTATCGTGCGACGGCCGCTGATTACGATTCTGGTCATTGCGCAGGTCATTCACGAGCTCGAGGTAGTGCTTGTCCACGTCACCGGTTACATATTTACCGTTGAAGCATGAGCAATCAAAATGCTTGATCTTGTCGTTGCCCTTGCGTGCGGCCTTAATGAGGTCATCGAGGTCCTGGTAGAAGAGTTTATCGGCACCGATCTTCGCGCAGATTTCCTTCTCGCTGCGATTGTGTGCGACCAGTTCCGTTGGTGAGGGCATATCGATGCCATACACGTTGGGATAACGTACCGGTGGTGCAGCCGATGCAAAATATACACGCCTGGCGCCGGCATCCCTGGCCATCTGGATAATCTGTCCTGACGTGGTCCCACGCACGATTGAATCATCCACCAGCAGAACATTCTTGTTGCGGAATTCAAGCTCGATAGGATTGAGTTTCTGGCGCACCGATTTTTTCCGCTGTTCCTGGCCGGGCATGATGAAGGTGCGGCCTATATAGCGGTTCTTGATAAAGCCTTCGCGGTAAGTGATCTTGAGTTCCTTGGCCAGTTGCATCGCCGAGGTGCGACTGGTATCCGGGATCGGGATAACCACGTCGATTTTGTGGTTCGGCCATACACGCCGGATTTTCCTGCCGAGATAGATACCCATGCGCAGGCGTGTTTTGTGCACCGAGATGCCGTCCATCAGGCTGTCCGGACGGGCAAAATATACGTGCTCGAAAATGCACGGGCTATAGGTGCTTTCTTCAGCGCACTGCTTTGCGTGCACCCTGCCCTGCAGGTCGATGAACAGGGCTTCACCGGGCCGCAGGTCGCGTACGGTTTCGTAGCCGAGCACATCAAGCGCCACGCTTTCGGACGCGACGATATGTTCCGGGCCGCGTGCATTCCTGCGTTTGCCATAGACCATGGGACGAATGCCATACGGGTCCCTGAAGGCGAGAATACCCTGGCCAACAATCAGCGCAACGACAGCATAGGCCCCCTTGATGCGGCCATGCACGGCGTTAACTGCCTTGAAGATATCGTCCGGTGTCATGTGCAGACTGGCTACTTTGTGCAGCTCGTGGGCGAGCACATTGGTCAGCACTTCACTGTCGGAATTCGTGTTCAGATGACGGAGGTCTGTCTTGAACAGCTCTTTCTGCAGATCAAAGTTATTGGTCAGGTTGCCGTTGTGAGCAAGGGCAATACCAAACGGGGAATTGACATAGAAAGGCTGGGCTTCGGTGCGCGAGTCGCAGCCGGCCGTCGGATAACGAACGTGGCCAATGCCGACATGGCCTTCAAGCCCAAGCATATGACGGGTATGAAACACGTCGCGTACCAGGCCGCTGTCTTTGCGCATCTTGACGCTGTGTCCATCGCTGGTTGCGATGCCTGCAGCATCCTGACCACGATGCTGCAGAACTGTCAGGCCGTCATACAACTCCTGGTTGACTGACTCCTGCGCGTAAATGCCGATAATGCCACACATTGCCTACACTCCTCCGGGTCGAAAGGCACTGTTGCAGGTCCCTGGAGGCCCTGCTTGCAGATCGTTCGGGATGATCCGCTCAGCATGATAACAACGATTTCCTGATAATCCGGGCATTATACTTTCTGACCGAAAATTTCGCCCACCTCAGGCGGCAGGACACTGATCACCTGCCAGGCGATCTGGATGAAAAAGTCTTTGAGCGCCGATCCCAGCCACCACTGTTCCTTGGCGAGGAAGCTCGTCTGCAACAGAATCGCGACGAGTGCGACGAGCAGCACACCGCGCAGTGCACCGAACAGCATGCCGAGCGACCTGTCGGTGGTTTTCAGTGCTGAAGCACTGATGATCTTGCATATGTAATGGGCAAGTATCGCAATGAGTACGAGGATAACGAGGAACAGCAGGATAAAGGCGGCGGCCAGCTGCACTTCCGGTGAACTGATAAGCCCGGTGAACAAGCCTGACAGTTGCGGGGCGAACACCCATGCCACCCATATCGCAACAATCCAGCCGAGCAGCGACAGGATTTCCCGCACCAGGCCACGAAAGAGACCGATAACCGCTGAGAGCAGAATGACTGCAATGATTACGATATCGAACAGATTCAATTCCATAGCGTCTATCGTATGCCTGGCAAGCGGTTGACCGGATAAGGCGGTTAGTTTTTATAGGTCTTGATGATAGCACTCATACCTGTGCTGCGTTTAACCGATGCCTGAATTTTATTTGCGGTCTTTTTCTCTTTGAACGGACCCAGCCACACTCGAATCACCGTCCCCTTGCTGGTTTTCACCGGGTTGGTATGCACGGTATAGCCCTTGGCACGCAGTTTACCTGCCGCCTTGTCTGCGTTGGACTGTTTGGAATAGCTGCCGACCTGAACCATCCAGCCTGATCCTTTCGGCGCACTCTTCGCAGCAGCAGTTTTTTCTGGACTGGAAGTGGTCTTGGATTGCGAGGTTTGGGCAGCGGGCTTGGCCGTCGACGTCTTCTTCTGACTGGTGTGTTTCGGCGCAACGATAACCGGCCTGATCAGTGCTGAACTATTCACCTGTTTGGTCGTATTTTTCGTGCTGGAGGATGAGGGTTTCTTTTCCTCGGGTGCAGGTGCTTTGTCAGCCTGCTTACCTGGCTGTTTTTTCGCTTCGCCATCCCTGGTCAGTTTCTGCTGGCCAGTATTGGTTAGTCCCAGGGATGCCGAGTCAGATACCGG
>JARFQC010000073.1 GCA_029287965.1 Arenicellales bacterium | reverse complement strand
ACGTCCAACCTTGTCATACGCCTGACGTTTATCTCGCTTGCCGTGCTCTACGTGATTTCATCTCTCAGGGTGGTAGAGCGGTACTGGCCGGTAAAAAAAGAACTTTAACTGTGTATTAGCAACTACACGCACATCCGTGCAAAGTCATCAATGCAAGCGCTTAGGAAGCTCTGATTAATTCACAAGGGATGGGGATTCGGGGGAAGGGTGCTGATGAGGCAATCCGTAAGCCTTTGATATAACAGACTCTTCCCCCGTTAAAAAACTTGCAGGGAGATCTGATTGTTTCGCGAAGCGAATAAATCAGAGCTTCCCCTATCTTTACAGACAGAGGTTGATTTATAGGCTATTGTTTCAGGTAGCAGTGATAAAACCCCGGCATGAATATACAACTCTACAGATACGAACCCGATAAAGGCTGGGATACACCACCCGATGCCAGCCTGGACAGTGAGCAGACGTTGCTGATTGTGTTCAGCGGTCTGGAGGACAGAAACCTGTCAGCGCCGCTCGGCATGCTTCGTCAACAGTTTCCCCTTTCCTGTATCACCGGCTGTTCCACCGCCGGCGAGATCTATGATGCCGAGCTGTACCTGGAAAGCCTGGTGGTCTCAGTTATAAGGTTAAGCGGTACACATATTCGCATGGCCATACGTACCAGTGACGACACAGGTAATTCCCTTGATGCCGGAAAGGAAATCGCCAGGGAACTGGAGGCGCCCGATCTTAAGGCGGTATTCGTGTTGTCGGAAGGGCTGCATGTAAATGGCTCCCAGCTCGTGGCCGGCCTGAACAGCGTACTGGATAACCACGTCGTGATTACCGGCGGACTGGCCGGTGACGGTGACAGGTTCAGTCATACATGGCTGATTACCGGGGACACGTTCGATAGAGCTTGTGTCAGCGCCATCGGTTTCTATGGCGACCGGATCGAGATCGCACATGGTTCCCGCGGAGGCTGGAGCCTGCTTGGTTTCGAGAAAGAGGTCACCCGTTCCGAGGGTAATGTCCTTTTTGAGCTGGATGGCCAGCCTGCACTGCAGATTTATAAAAAGTATCTCGGTGAAAGGGCCTCCGGGCTACCGTCGACGGGATTGTTGTTCCCGCTTGCACTCAGGAGCGATGACAGAGAAGGAGAGAACAGGGTCAGGACCATTCTATCGGTTGATGAAGATAACCAGTCAATTACTTTTGCGGGTGATATTCCTCAAGGCAGTCGTGTTCAGTTGATGCATGCAAGCGTGGATAGACTGATAGACGGTGCGGCACAAGCAGCGGCCAATACAGGCATTATCGGTGATTCCGGCGAGCCTGTTTTTAGTATTGCCATTAGTTGCGTGGGTCGCAGGCTGGTGCTTGGGCAGCGTGCCGAGGAGGAAATCGAATCCGTAATGGAGCAACTACCGCCGGGAACCAGGCAGATTGGTTTCTATTCCTATGGTGAGTTGTCGCCACTGGCCACGGGTGAGTGCGATCTGCATAACCAGACCATGACGCTTACATTGTTGAAGGAGGCGTAAAGTCTGTATGCACAGCATCCTGTTACGTCAGATGAAGAAATTAAAACTCTACCGGGATACGCCCCCCGACCATGCTGCATGGCAGCTGTTCCTGGACAGGGTAGATGCAGCCTATACGGCGGCCGACGAGGAACGTTATACGCTTGAGCGTTCACTGAAAGTTTCTTCGGAAGAAATGCAGACGCTGTATCAGCAGTTAAAAACTTCCAGTGAAGCACGGATCAGGGCTATTGCCGACGCACTGCCGGACTTACTGTTCCTGATTGACGAGGATGGCTTGTATCTCGAGGTGTTTGCCGCCGCATCAATTGACAAGTTATACAAAGCTCCCGAGGATCTGAAAGGCAAGCGGCTTGCCGACGTGCTGCCGCCCGACCTGGCCGAAAAATTCATGCAGGTGATGCATTCATCGTTGGACGAGGGCGAAGTACAGGTTGCAGATTACACCCTGGATGTACCTTCGGGCAGGCGTAGCTTCGAGGCCCGTTTTGCGCCATCGGACTTGATTGTCAACGGACGCAGAACACTTGTCTGTCTTGCGCGTGACATGACCGAGACGCGTGACATGGAAGCCAGGACCAAATTGATTGGCCAGGTCGTCCAGGCGGCTACGGAAGGCGTCGTTATACTGGATATGAGCCGCAACGTGGTCTCGGTAAACCCGGCTTATGAAACCATGTTTGGCGTGGCTGCCGAAGACGTGCTGGGTGCCGAGTCCGGGTTCTGTACCGACGCAGAAGACCCCGGTGTGTACGATCAAATCTGGAGCGCCATTGACAGGGAAGGCAGCTGGCAGGGTGAACTGATTGCACGTCGATCCAATGGTGAAACATTTCCGCTCTGGCTTACCCTGGATGCTGCGCATATGCAGTCGAACAGGGTCACGCATTATGTCGCACTGCTAACAGATATATCCGAAATCAAGCAGTCCCGCAGTGACCTGGAATACATCGCTACACACGACAGCCTGACAGAATTGCCCAACCGGATTTTGTTTCTCGACCGGCTTCAGCAGGCCGTTTCAAGGTCGCTGCGCAACGGTGCACCGGGTGCAGTCTTATTCCTGGATCTCGATCGATTCAAGGTGATCAATGACAGCCTTGGCCATGCCGTTGGTGATGAACTGCTCAAGGACGTCGCAAAACGTTTGTCGATGGTTCTGCGCAGTGAAGACACGCTGGCCCGCCTGGGCGGGGACGAGTTTACGGTCATCGTCGAACAACTGGAAAACGACGATCATGCAAAGCATGTAGCGCGCAAAGTACTGGACGCATTCAAGACGCCTTTCCAGGCTGGCGATTATAAAGTCGAGATAACCACCAGTGTTGGTATCAGTATGTTCCCGCAGGACGGTACCGACGTCGACACCCTCACCAAGCAGGCTGACATAGCGATGTATTCAGCCAAGGAAGCGGGCAGAAACCGTTTCAGGCACTACACCCAGGAACTGTCATCCAGCGAGTTCGAGTTCTTTTCCATGGAGCAGGATCTGCGCAAGGCCATGCCCAATGAAGAACTGTCGCTTGTCTACCAGCCGCAGTACGAACTGACTGCAAACAAGTTGATAGGCTTCGAAGCCCTGCTGCGCTGGCGCTCACCACAGCGGGGGAAAGTGGAACCCGGCGTGTTCATCCCCGTAGCCGAGGTGACCGGTCTGATAGAATCCATCGGTTCATGGGTCCTCGAGGAAGTCTGCAGGCAGATCGTCGCATGGAAACGCGAGGGCTGGGGCTTCGGTCGTATTGCCGTCAACCTGTCCAGGCGGCAACTAGCCAGCAGTTCACTTGTGCCTACGGTAAAAGAAATGCTGAAACGTTATGGTATTGATGGCAGCCACCTGGAATTCGAAATAACCGAGAGCTCGATCATCGAACAGGACGACATCGCGTTCCATAACCTGCAGGCGATTCATGAAATGGACATCGAATTGGCAATCGATGACTTTGGCACCGGTCATTCATCGCTGGTCAACCTGAAACGTTTTCCTCTATCCCGTCTGAAAATCGATCGTACATTCGTCAAGGATGTGAACAAGGACGCAAACGATGAAGCAATTATCAAGGCAACCATAGCACTAGGCCAGAGCCTCGGCATGAAGGTCATTGCGGAAGGTGTGGAGACTCGGCCACAGCTCGACTTTCTCCGTGAGGCAGGCTGCGATGAAGTGCAGGGCTACCTGTTTGGCAAGCCCGTTTCGGCAAGAGAAACAGAGACCCTGCTAGGTAATCTGACAGTCGTTTGATAACAACATAGGCAGGAGTGACCCGCATTGTAAAAAATGCGATCATTGGTTCCACTTGATCAAGGGTGGAGCTGTAAATGCAACAGGCAGGCGTTGAACGGCGGGAACAAACACGGGATCATGTTCTTCAGTTGCTCGAAGAACGCCAGCATATGCTGGTGTCCTATTGCGAGCTTGCCGGCCTTGATCCCTACGTGAGCAGCAAACCGGTTGAAGAGAAACTGCGGAGCTTCTGCCAGAAACTCGTCGACTACCTCGCCACGGGGCATTTCACTATATACGACCGGATCGAGAACGGTAATGAATACCGTAGTCATGTTCTCGAGGTGGCACGTGAAGTAATGCCCGGCATTGAAGACACCACCGATATATCCGTTGCTTTCAACGACAAGTACGACGAAAGCGATCACGCGCTGCAGCTTGACTACCTGGCCTCCGACATGGATATGCTGGGTGAGAGTCTCGGCACTCGCGCCGACTATGAAGACCGCCTGATCAACGCCCTGATCTAACCCCCTTTTTTATGCTATCGACTACCAAGCCGTTATACCTGGCTGCATTGCTGTTTGTGCTGTCGGTAGCCGTATTGCTGCCCGGTATCGGTGAAATCACCAGTATCACCGGCAAAGATGAATACCTGCTCAGCATGCGCACCCCCTTGCACATGATCGAAGGAGATCACGGCTGGCTGCCATGGCTGGACGGTGAAGCGCGATTGCGCAAGCCCCCGTTGATCTACTGGCTGGGAAAGGTGAGTTACGAAACCTTCGGCGTGTCACTGGTCTCGGCGCGCAGCATCGGTGTCCTGTTTGCTGCGCTGCTCGTATTCACCACGGCCCTGATTGCCTGGCAGATAGGCAGGAACAGGCATTACATGCTGCTGGCAGGTTTAATCATGCTCGGCTCTGCTGGCATCATGATTGACGGCCGGCGCATGATGCTCGATATACCCGTGGCCGCCTTCTCTGCCCTGTCGGTACTGTTTTTTATCATGTGGTGGCAAACGGGCAGGGGGTGGCATGTCATTGCCTCGTTTGTCGCCATGGCGCTGGGCTTCCTGGTCAAGGGGCCGGTAGCGCTGATTTTCGCCGGTGCCGGCATGCTCGCACTCACGTTTTCGGATGCGACCATGCGCCAGCGACTTGTCACTCAATGGCCGTGGCTGGTGGCAGCCTTGATCGCCTTCATGCTGGTTGCACTGCCATGGTTCGCGTGGCTGTATACCCAATATCCTCAAGAGCTGCTCAATACCCTGGGGGAAGAGGTGGCCGCCAGGAACCTGGCAGACATCTCGCTCGACCCCGTATTCAGTCTCATCATCATGACCCTGCCATGGTCTCCCGTGCTGATTGCGCTACTGGTTCGCAGGGATGTCCCTGAACGTGAACAGGACAGCTGGCCGGGTCAGAAGCGTTTCCTGATCTTGTGGCTGGTGTTGTCACTGTTGCCGTTCCTGTTTTTCAAAAGTTTTGGCCGCTATCTTTACGGCTGCCTGGTACCCCTGGCGCTGATGGCCGCCTGCATGTCGTTCAGGATGGAATGCATGCAACGTTACCGGGCATGGTTCAGGACCGGCATGGTTATCGCTGTACTGGTTGGCCTTATCTTTATCCTGGGCGTGCTCTGGTTCCGCGGCTTTGCCCCGATCATGCTGTTGCCCATCGGCCTTACCGCGCTATTCATAGTGCTGTGGTGGCGTGCTGACAGGCTGATCATCATGGCACTGGCTGCCGTACTGTACTGGAGCAGCATCCTGTCCATTGTCTACCCGCGTCTTGGCATCAATGCCATCCCGGAAGGCGTGGTTGAAGCGGTGAATGGGGAAAGCGTCGTGCTGTTTGCCGGACCACAGCCGGCATTGCTGCCCATGGTAGCGGGTACGGGCATGCGTGATACCTCGCGCCTGTATGAACTGCCTGACGACATCCTGTATCGCTGCAGGGGCTTTCTTATCTTCAGCCCCTACAAGCACTTTGTCACTGCCCGCCGTCAGCTTGCCGAGCTGGGCCACACCATCGATCCGATGCAGCGCTACCGGATACTTTCATCGAGAGGCTCCTGGGTACGCTTTGCTCATGAAGACGCCACCCGGGAAGACTGGATCAATGCATTTCGAGATCGGGACCTGGACTCACTGGGCACGGACGTGATTCTCGTCCGCGCAATACATCACCGATGCAAAAACACCTGACCTCAATCGTATTTACGGTATTGATAGTCCTGCTGGGATTATCGGCCTGGATGGGCGACTACAGTGATGCACTCAGCTGGCGCTTTGTTGCGCCCTATACGAGTTATGTCGATCACCTGCAGAAGCCTCGCATCACACGTGGTTACGTTTTCGAAGAAGGACAGACGGCGAGTGTGCATGCGCCGGCACTGGCCGAATTGTCCGATGGCAGCATCATGTCCGTCTGGTACGGTGGCACACGTGAAGGCTCGGCTGACGTATCGTTGTATGCCTCTCTGCTGGCAGCAGGCGACGATGCGTGGTCGCCTCCACGCGAGTTGATAAGCAGGCAAGAGCTTGCCGACGGTCTCGGCATGCATATCCGTAAACTCGGCAATGCAGTATTGCTTTCGGACGGCGAGCAGAAGCTGTGGTTGTTCTTTGTCAGTACCTCGGTCGGCGGCTGGTCGACCAGTGCCATCAACATGATGGTATCGCAGGATGATGGTCGCACCTGGAGCAGGCCAGTGCGTATCGTCGCGTCACCTTTTCTGAATGTCAGTACGCTGGTCAAGGGCCATCCGTTCTTCTACCAGGATGGCACCATAGGCCTGCCTGTGTACCATGAACTGATGGGCAAGTATGCCGAGCTACTGCGCGTGGACAGCAATGGCGCAGTGCTGGACAAACAACGCATGACACACAGGCGCGATGCCATTCAGCCTGACATTGCGCTGCTGGAAAACAACCGCATGCATGCCGTGCTGCGCAATACCGGTGCCAGCCGTGTCGTGCTGCAGCAATCCAGCAGTGACGGCGGTAAAACATGGTCACTGCTCAACGAGACCAGTCTGCCCAATCCGGATGCCGCTGTGACGGTTGCATCGGTGCGCAACGCCATGGCCATGGTCTACAACGATTCTTCGGATGACCGTGACCGCATGGCGCTCGCGCTGTCGACCAACCGGGGCAAGTCATGGCGCAAGATTTATCAGCTTGAACAAGGGGGTATGGACGAGGATGGCAACAAGGACGAGTTTTCCTACCCGTACCTGATTCGTACCCGCAAGGGTGACTATCACCTGGTCTATACCTGGAAGCGGCGGCGCATTGCCCATGTCAGCTTCAATGATGCATGGATCGGGAGGCAGGCACAGTGATCGTCTACTGGCAGACGCTCAGCGTTTTACTGTTGCTGGCAAGTGCCGCTGTACTGCTTGTGCGCGGACACGCTTCACGCAGGCTGGCCGGCATCGCTATTGTTCTGCTGCTCGCCTTTTTACCGCTGGGGGATACCAATGCATGGCTATGGCTGAAAGGCCTGGTTGGCAGCCTGAGCGTGGTAAGTGCGGCGCTGCTTGCCAACTACCTGATCACATCGTTGACCGGCCGGGTACTGGTAGACAAGCCTTCGCGCAAGGCGCTCTACACAGTTGTCCTGCTTGCTGGACTGCTGTTGTATCCCGCGACGCTCGGACTGTCCCTGTACGATCCCTACCGTCTCGGCTACGGGCTGGTTGTGGCGCTGGCTGTGCTGGCTGTCGCACTGGCTGCCTGGTTCTGTGGCAGGCAGGCTGCAGCTGTCGTGCTGGCCGTGGTCGTGCTGGCCGACCAGGCCGGGGTATCCGCTTCGGTCAATACCTGGGACTACCTGGTCGATCCGCTGGTCTGGCTGGTGTCACCGGTCATGCTGGTGCGGCTTCACCTTCGAGCCTGATGCTGCGTGCCGGCACGGCAAGCTGCGTGCCCGCTGCGGCGACGATGTCCAGGATGCGCAGGTTCAGGTCTTCGACGCTGGCCAGGTACTCGTTGTAATCGGTTGTCTTGATGTAGGCGAATATTTCCAGCTTGAAGGCATCTTCACCGTACTCGATAAAGCGGATACGTGCCGGCTCCGAATCCACTTCATCATGCAGTGCGAACATACTCCGCACCCCATCCAGCACGGCACGTACCTGGTCGGGGGATGTGTCGTTGCGTAAACGAACGTTCCTGCGGTAGAGAATCTTGTCGCGCATGGTGAGGTTCTCGATCTCCATGTTGGCGAACCTGGCGTTCGGTACCGTGACCAGTGTGCGGTCCAGTGTACGCAGGGTAGTGGACCTCAGGCCGATTTCCTCGACCACGCCGAGCGTGCTGCCGGCTTTGCAGAAGTCACCGATGCGCACCGGCTGGGCGGCATACAGGGTAATGGCGCCAATCAGGTTCTCGATGGATTTCTGCGCGGCCAGGCCGACGGCAATGCCGCCGACACCGAGGCCGGCAAGCATCGCGGATACGTTGAAGCCCAGGTTATCGAGCCACGAGATGACGGCAACCAGCAGGATAATTACCTTGACCAGGGACGCGGCCGGCCGCAGCAGTACCGTTGCCTGGGCATTGCCGGCTTCCTTCATGCGATCACCGAGACGGCCGAATCCGAGGTCGACGAGGCCGGTGAACAACCAGGTAACCGCGAGGATCAGGACGGTCTTGGAATCGAACAGGGCCTGGGCCCGTAAAGAGGGTGCTATCAGTTCAAAGTTGGCCCGAACTATAAGAATGAAGACCAGGAACTTTAGCGGTCCAGCAGCGAATGTCTGAATGCGCGGATAGGTATGGCGTTTTCGCAGCCGCAGTATCGCGATGAAAAGCCGGGTGATGATCCAGCTGATAATGTAGGCGCCTAGTGCGATGCCGATCAGCATAACCCACTGCCAGAGGACCAGGCCCATGAAATCGACTTCCGGCAGCATGCGCGACAGCCTGTCGCCTATCTCTCCATAACCAAAGTGCTCGTAGAGGCGGGGAATCTCGGCGACGGTCTTGTTGGACAACTTCCATACCCGGCCGCCTTTGCCGTCCGGCACACGCTGGACGAGAATATCGACGACGCCGTCAGGGGTCTTCAGGCGTGCGATGATATCTCGGTAGCTCGGCAGGCCATCGTCCTTGTGTCCCTCTGGGTCTTCACTGATTGTTTCGACATCCACCCACAATGATCGGTCCGCGATGATCTTGAGTTCGCGCAGGATTTCCTCCGGGTTGGAGCGGATATAGGCAGGCACGTTGCGCATGTCGAGGTAGTGAACGCCACGCTCGTAGTCGCGATTGGTCAGTGCATCGGCGAGACCGAGTATGCTGCTGCGTGGAGTGCCCCGGTCATAATCATCTTGCGGGATGGCCTTGGAAACCGATACATCCTTGATCTTCTTAACATCTTCTGCCGGAGCTTCTTCGATCAAGTCGGCGACAGTAGGCTTCTTCTCGCCTTCAACGGCCAGCGCCGTATTACCTGGAATGAACAGGACAGCCAGTATGAAGAACAGTATCTGTGCTATTCGGCTGACGTTGCCGGAATGTGCGGATAGGATGTGACTCATGGGTGTTGTTGTATCTGCTTGATACAAGGCCATTCGAAATCAGGGTAGGGATATGACCTGTTTAGTTGCCGAACAGGCCCTTCAGTTTATCACCGGCCTTGTTCATCAGGTTTTCCTTCTCCTTCTCGATGGCTTTGTCGAGTCCTGCTTTTACGGCGGCTTCAGTGGCCTGGGCGACGAGAATCTTCATCATTTCGCTGGCGATTTCCTGCCCGGTTGCACCACCCGTATCGGCACCCAGGTTGTTCATGCTGATAACGGGCAGGGCCTGGTCGATCTTCTTATCGGGTTCGATCTGGCTGCTTGCCTTCAGGTTGCCGCCTTCAAACCTGAATTTCTTGATGATCAGTTTGAGTTCCTCGCCGGATTCATCGGTCGCAGCAGGTTCCTGTTTATCTTCCGTACCGCTGGAGGATGCCTCGATATTCTTGCTCAGGGTCTGCAGGTTGGACACACCCTCCTTGTTGACCTCGGCGAATACCTTCGGCTGGCGAATGAGGATTTCTTCTATCACGATTGGATTCTTACCCAGGGAACTGACGTCGATATCCACCGCGATGTCGTCCATGGAGAAGACGTAGGGATCGGAGAAACCGGCGGGGTTCTTGATGGTCATGCCGGATATGCCGGCCTTGCCACCCTTGATATCCAGCTTGACGGTTTTCACCTTGACCGGGGTCTGTAGCACCTCGGTGCCGACGTTTTCAATGACACCGGCAACAATGGCATCAAGATTCGCAAATATCTGCCAGATGGCGACGCCGATCACGGCAATGATGACGAAAACACCGATCAGAACTACCTTACCC
>JARFQC010000243.1 GCA_029287965.1 Arenicellales bacterium | reverse complement strand
GAATAGCAACTTGTAGTTGAGGCTAATATTGCCGGCATGCGAACAGCTGCCCCAGCGCGTCTTCTGGCCGCGTATGGACAGCCGGCCATAGGTCAACCCGGTACGCCCGGACAGCACGCTCAGGCGGTTGCTGAAATCACTGCGCGCCTGTTGCACCAGCCACGAGCGAAGCACCTTGCGCGCCTGCAATACCGAGTCCTCCCGCGTCGTGATCATCAGCCGGTCTTCAACCAGCTTCGCCCGGTTTCCTGCTCCCCAGGCATGCTGCAACGCGTAGGTCGCACCGAGACTGATCAACTCAATCTGCGCAGGAAGCCTGTGTATGTCAGGTGTTTCTACTTGCGCCGGCAGACGCTCCAGCGCTTTCAGTACCCATGCCTTGCGGCCGAGCAGAAAAGGCAGCCACTGGTCTTCACGGGTAGCCGCCGGCACCACAACCAGCAGGGTGCGGTCAGCGCGGACTTCGATGCGCATGCGCTTTGCCCTGTTTGAATAACGCAGGCGCGTGTGAACAATGCCCGGAATGTCTATACCGTCAAACTGAAGTTCCGCCATGGATATCGTCATGAATTGATGTGGGATTGTGAAGGCAGGTTTGCCCTATACTTGCCTGCCTGTTTAGCTGCCATGCTGCAAACCTGCCATGCCTGAAAAATCCCTGGTTGTTGACCTACATTGCCACTCCACCGCGTCCGACGGCACACTGGCGCCATCCGACGTGGTCAGGCGTGCTGCGCAACTGGGTGTCAATGTGCTGGCGCTTACCGATCATGATAGCACCGCCGGTCTCGACGAGGCACATCGCCAGGCAATCGAATCCGGCCTGCGCCTGATCCCCGGCCTGGAAGTATCGACAACCTGGCAGGGCAAGCTGCTGCACGTGGTCGGGCTCGGTGTCGATCCCGAGTCACCCGGCCTCAGGCAGGGACTCGCACGCCTGCAGGCGATGCGCGACCGGCGCGCCAGCGACATGGGCACTAGCCTGGCAAAAGCCGGTTTCAGCAACGCGGAAAGTGCAGCCCGCAAGCTGGCCGGAGAAGGAATGGTCACGCGTACCCATTATGCCCGCTACCTGGTCGAAGCCGGCGCGGCCAAAGACATGAAACAAGTCTTCAAGCGCTACCTGGTGCGCGGCAAACCGGGATACGTGAAGGTAGACTGGGTGGATATCAGCGAAGCCATCGACTGGATCAGGCAGGCCGGCGGCGTTGCCGTGCTCGCACATCCGCTGCGCTACAAGCTCACGGCCAACTGGCTAAACCGGGTCCTGACGGCTTTCCGCGAGCATGGCGGCACCGGCCTGGAAGTGGTCTGCGGCAATCACAGTGCCGATGACAATTACCGTGCCGCGTTGTTTGCCAGCAAGCACGGCCTGCAGGCCTCGGCTGGCTCGGATTTCCATGAGCCCGGCCCGTGGATCGAGCTGGGCAGGCTGGCGCCGATGCCGGATGACATGCAGCCTGTATGGCACAGATGGCAATGAGCCAATATGCTAGGATGACACTTATCAAGCAGGCCAGAGTGGAAGCACTGATACCGTGAACCTGACAGACGATGAAATAGAAAAAGCGCGCAGTGCGCTGTTTGAGTTGCGGGTCGAGCATCGCGACCTCGACCAGGCCATTGCCCACATGCTTGAAAGCACCTACATCGACCAGCTGCGCCTGATCCGCATGAAGAAAAGAAAGCTGCGCCTCAAGGACAGCATCGCCCGTCTCGAAAGCATGGTGATCCCGGACATAGATGCCTGAACTGCTGTTCCTCGTTCTGCTGCTGGTTCTGATCTACGCCTGGTACAACGGTCTCGCCCACAGGGAAATTGCCGTCAGAATAAGCAAGGACGCCTGTCAGCGGCGCGGGTTTCAGCTGCTTGACGGCAGCGTTCACCTGTCGTCCCTATCCCTGACGCGCTGCCCGAGCAGCCATCGCTGCCTGCGCCGTAGCTATCGTTTCGCCTATTCCAGCGATCACGTGCAGCGCAGCGACGGTGTCATCATTCTGAAAGGCAGGGCGACCGAGAGCATCGTCTTCAGCAGCGCTGAAGGTACTCAAGCTTCATGACTGCAGCACCCGTAATTGCCTATCCCATAGCAGACCGGCTGTATCTCAGCATCACAGACCGGTGTACCCTGGCTTGCAGGTTCTGCCCCAAAACCCTTGGCTCCATGCAGGTCCACGACTATGACCTGAGCATGGATCATCGCCCCGGCGTCGACGAGATCATTGCCGCCATGGGTGATATCAGTGACTACTCGAGTATCGTCTTTTGCGGCTATGGCGAACCGACCCTGCGCCTGAAAGTGCTGCTCGATGTTGCCCGCGAGATCAAGCGTAGAGAGGGCCACGTCAGGGTCAATACCGATGGACTGGCCAACCTGGTCAACAAGCGCAATGTGCTGCCCGAAATGTCCGGCCTGGTGGACGCCTTGTCGGTGTCCATGAATGCCCAGAATGAGTCCGTCTATAACACCCATTGCGACCCGGCCCTGCCTGAGTCCTGGCAGGCCATGCTGGATTTCCTGGCGCTGGCGCCGCGCTGGGTGCCGGATGTCACGGCAACAGCCATCAACGGCCTGGAGGGAGTTGATATAGAGGCATGCCGGGCGCTGGCCAGGCAGCTGGGAGTCGCTTTCAGGCAGCGGGAACTGGACCGGGTGGGTTAAGACCGGGCAATAAAAAAGCCCGGCAAAAAACTGCCGGGCTCGTTTAAAGTTTTTTCCACTAGCGACTAGTTGTGATCGCTGCGCAGCCCCTGGACGTACAGCGACAATCCCCTGATCTGCTCTTGTGAAAGCAGGAAGGCGATGGGATTCATCATATCGTTTTTGCGCGTACCATCCTTGAAGGCTACCAGCTGCTTTTCAATGTAATCCGCGTGCTGGCCGGACAGGTTGGGGTACTGGATAGGGATGCCTTCGCCAGTCGGGCCGTGGCAGCTCATGCAAGCTGAAATGCCGTAGTGCGTGTCGCCACCGCGGTAGAGCTTCTCACCGATGCGGGCCAGTTCTTCGTCTTCCGGACGAATACCCACCGGGGCGGGCTTCTGCTTGGAGTAGTAGGCGTCGAGGTCATACATGTCCTCTTCACTGAGGGCCGCGACCATGCCCATCATGATGGGATCCTGCCTCGCACCGGATTTGAAATCCTTGAGCTGGGCGGCGATGTAACCAGGCACCTGGTGTGCCAGCTTCGGATAAGTGGTCTGACCTTCTACGCCGTTGCCATCAACACCGTGACACGCCGCGCAGACCTGGGATTTTTCCTTGCCCTTTTCCGGGTTGCCAAAGGCAAAGCCCGTCGTGGCCAGACCCATCATGCTGGCAGCAGCGGCCAGAACCAGTAATTTTTTCATTTAATACTCTCCGGATGTATAGGAGCTTAAGGTTTCCGGCCGGAGCAATTCCGGCCCGAATTGTGAGGGCGACTTTATATCCCATACCTGCCTTCAGGTCAATTTAAGCAGATACTGATATTTCAGTATTGACGGGCAGGATGCCGTGATTTTGCAGGGCAATCAGCATGGGATTGTCCTCCCTGGCGGTCATTCAGGATAGAATCGCCCTGATTTCATCTCAAGGTTGCAACCCATGGAACGCCTGCCCATCACACCGCGCTTTATGAAAGGCGCCTACCATCTCGACCAGCTGCCTGATGACAGCGGTCGGGAAATCGTGATTGCCGGGCGCTCCAACGTGGGTAAATCGAGCGCACTCAACACCATCGCCGGCGTACGGTCGCTGGCCCGCACCAGCAAGACACCGGGCCGCACGCAGGAAATCAACTTTTTCGACCTGGAGGACGATCGACGCATCGTCGATCTGCCCGGTTACGGTTACGCCAAGGTGTCAGACACCAAGAAACGCCACTGGGGCAAGGCACTGGAAGAATACCTCGCAAGCCGCGAGTCGCTGGTCGGCATGGTGCTGCTGATGGACATCAGGCACCCGCTGCGCGACTTCGACCTGATGATGCTCGACTGGTGCCGGCACACGCAAATGCCGGTGTACGTCCTGTCTCTTATACACATCT
>JARFQC010000140.1 GCA_029287965.1 Arenicellales bacterium | reverse complement strand
GATCACTGCAAGCGGAAAATATCGCTGGAACCGAACGAAAGAAACCTTGAGCATGGACCTGGCGGTCAAGGATGCGGGCGGATTCCATTCAGGTATCCTGTTCTCGGGCCTGAATTACAATGCAAAACTGGGGCTGCTGCCGGACATTGTCACCCAGCAACCCTCGTCGCTGAGCGTCGACATTATTGACGTAGGCATAACGGTCAACAACACCCGGGCCACGATCAACCTGGGGCCATCACGGCACGGCACCTTGCCATTGGCCATCGTCGACTCACTAGTGATGCAACTGCTCGATGGCAATGTGTCAGGCAAGAACATCCAGTTCGACTTCAACACCGACTACAATGAATTCGACCTGCAGATCAGCGGCCTCAATCTCGCCACTACGGTCGCCATGCAGCAGATCGAAGGGCTGCAGGCGAGCGGTTTAATGGACGGCACCATCCCCGTGTTCCTGGATGAACAGGGACTACGGGTGATAAACGGAGAACTGGATGCCCGCCCGCCTGGCGGCCAGATCCGCTACACACCTGATGGCGGCACCGAAGAAATGCAGCAGGCTGCACCCGGTACCAACATCGTTTTCGAAATACTCGAAGACCTTACGTATCACGCCCTGGAAACAAAGGTGAACTACGCACCCGACGGCAACCTGATCCTGAACCTTGCCATTCGCGGCATGAGCCCCAGGCTCGATGAGAACCGTCCGATACACTTCAATCTGAACCTTGAGCAAAACGTACTGCAACTGCTGAAAAGTCTTCGCATCGCAGACGATATAGATGATGTTCTGGACAAGAACGTGCAGGACTACTACAAGAAGCACAACTGACCCGTACTATTTGTACCAGACCGTTCAGTCCCCGTTCAGCTGCAAGTTGTATTATGTATGACAGGTGAATATATTAGCTCAACCCATTGCCATACAGGCAGAACGACATGATCCTATCCAAGCGACTACTATTCTCATTCACCGCCGCCATAATGCTTGCGACGGTCAGTGCCTGTGCACCGACAGTCAAAGTGGCGGCTCCTGATGAGCCGATTACCATCAACCTGAACGTCAAGATCGAACACGAAGTCAGGGTCAAGATAGACAAGGACCTCGATGAAGTCTTCTCCAAGGAATCCGGCCTGTTCTAGCAGACGAGGAACTATTGAACATGAACACTATCCGCAGAAACCTGGTTAAATTTCTTGTTGCGCTGCCGCTGCTGGCCATGCTGAGCATGCCTGCCAACGCGCTGAACCTGGCCCAGGCCAAGGCACAGGGCCTGGTCGGCGAAACACCGAGCGGCTACCTTGCCGTAGTCAAATCAAATGCTGCAGCCAGCGCCCTGGTCAAGGATATCAATGCGAAACGCAAGGCGGCCTACCAGAATATCGCCAGGAAAAACGGCCAGCCCCTGTCCACGGTGGAAAAACTCGCCGGTCAGAAGGCCATTAACAACACCCCGCCCGGGCAGTACGTTAAAATCGGCGGCAGCTGGAAGAAGAAGTAGCCCGCAGCACCTCCTCCTGCCGGCACCCCGTGCCGGGACTTGCACAAAAGCCGCGTACGAAATACCCTTTGCGGCCCACTGAAACAGGTATGCAATGATGAATTTCGAACAGGCCCGTGAAAACATGATCAAGCAGCAGATCCGGACGGAAAACGTCGTCGATGACGCGCTGCTGGAAGTCCTGTCCGGCCTGCCTCGCGATCAGTTTGTCCCTCAGGCCTACCGGGAAATGGCCTATGCCGACATGAACATACCGCTCGACGATTCACGCAGCATGCTGTCACCCATGCTTGAAGCCATTCTGATCGATGCCCTGGCCATTGAAAAAGGTGAAGACGTCATCGAAATTGGCACCGGCTGTGCCTACCTGACTGCACTGCTGTATGAACTGTCAGGTTCCGTAGTGACTTTTGACGACACTGACTACGTCCGCCCCGAAATCCGCAGCCGCCTCTCCGGGGTCAATTTCCAGACTGGCGATGCAACACATGGCTGGCAGGGCGTACCCCAGGCTGACGTTATCGTTCTGAACGGATCGATAGAGGCACTGCCAGATGGCATGCTGGATCACATCAGACCCGGTGGCAGACTATTCGCGATACTCGGCGATGACCCGGTAATGACAGCATGCCTTTACACTCGTGATCAGAATGGCGACCTGGAGCGTACCGAACTGCTGGAAACCTCCGCGTCACGCCTGCCCAACGCGGAAACACCGGAACAGTTCAGCTTCTAGTCGAAGGTACTTCACAGCCGTCACCGATCAAGCCGGTGACCAGCCGGGTGGTTTTCTCCAACGCACCGCGGTTCTGTTCTACCAGCTTCTGACCGTGCTCACCGGTTTCAAAGCGCAGATTGGCGTCTTCCAGGTAACGACCGACCTGGGCCGCCAGCTCATCGATGGAAAAGACCTGGATGCCCGCCTGCCGATCCAGGGTAAGCTGGGAAATTTCCTCGAAATTGAACATGTACTTACCGAACACCACCGGCAGGCCGACTGCACACGCCTCCAGCAGGTTGTGCCCGCCGATGGGCACGAGACTGCCGCCGACGAAAGCAACGTCTGACGCGGCATATAGCATAAGCAGTTCACCCATGCTGTCCGCCACCACGACCTCCGTTTCACCGGGCAACGTGCCTGCCAGTTCACTGCGCAATACGGCCTGGAAGCCTTCGCGACGACTCAGGCGCAGAACCGGCCCGAATCGCTCGGGATGTCGCGGCACCAGCAACAGGAGCAGATCAGGGTGTTTTTTCTGCAGGCTGCGGAAGGCGGCCAATACCTGCTCCTCCTCACCCTCGTGGGTGGAGGCAGCTATCCACACCGGCCGTTGACCGGCGAGGCTGCGACGCAGCGACTCGGCCGCCTCAAGCATCGATGGCGGCAGCTTGATCTCAAACTTGATGCTGCCGGTGATCTCGACGCGGTCATCGTCCGCGCCCATGCGCCGCAGCCGCCTCGCATCGGTGCGTGACTGAGCGGCAATCAGCGCGACCTGGTTGAGCGTTGAACGGGTCAGCTTC
>JARFQC010000128.1 GCA_029287965.1 Arenicellales bacterium | reverse complement strand
TGTCATTGAACATCCTTTCCCTGACCATCATCCGTATACGGCATCCGACCTGTCATTTGCCGATGACCTGCCGGTCATCATGACGGAAAAGGATGCGGTCAAGTGCGCGGGCTTCGCCGGCCCGGACTGGTGGGCACTGACGGTGAGTGCATCGGTCGATGAAGGTATACTTAACGAAATATTCATGACACTTGAGGAGAGTGCTCGCGGTGGATAAGAAACTTCTGGAAATCCTCGTTTGCCCGTTGTGCAAGGGGCCGCTCGAATACGACCGCAAGGCAGCGGAACTGATCTGCAAGGCGGACCGACTGGCGTACCCGATCCGGGATGATATACCTGTTATGCTGGAGGAAGAGGCGCGCCGGCTGGACGAAGACTAGCTGCATGCACACGCCAGTCTCGCTCTATTTAACATTAACATTATCGTGTAAGTATCAGTAATTAATGTCTTTTCATATAATTATTCCCGCTCGATACGAAGCCAGGCGACTGCCGGGAAAACCGCTGCGGGATATCGCCGGAAAGCCGATGATCCAGCGTGTCTACGAGCGCGGACTCGAGAGCGGTGCGGCCAGCGTGACTATTGCAACAGACGATCTGCATGTCGAAAAGGCAGTGAAGGAGTTTGGCGGCAACGTCGTCCTGACCAGTGATCACCACGAATCCGGGACGGACCGGGTGGCCGAGGCAGTACAGATACTCGACCTGGGTGACCATGAGATCATCGTCAACCTGCAGGGCGATGAACCCTTGATGTCGCCTGAACTGGTCGGTCACGTGGCGAAGCAACTTGCAGAGGACAAGCAGGCCGATGTGGCGACGGCCTGCATCGCAATCAGCGACATGACCCAACTGGCAGACCCGAATGTCGTCAAGGTCGTGTTCGGTCAGCACGGGCATGCGCTGTATTTCAGCCGCGCGCCAATTCCCTGGTTGCGCGATGACGATGCCGAAACCGGACAGAAAGCATGGCGTCATATCGGCCTGTATGCCTTCCGTTGCGATTACCTGCAGGCCTTCTCACAAATGTCCAGCTGCTGGCTTGAACAGTATGAATCACTGGAGCAGCTGAGGGTGCTCTGGCATGGCGGTACGATCAGCGTGTATGAAACGGACGAAGATCCCGGCCACGGTATTGATACGCAGGAGGACCTGCTGAAAGTAAGGCGCCTGTTTGGCGACGATACGATTTAGAGATTTAGCGGTTGGTGGCGCGGCGTCATGCCAGGTCGAGGTCGAGAAAATCCTTGTGCAGGGCAGTGCCGTTCTCGGACAGGACTCGTACCGTCATGGTTTCGGGAGAGCGACGCGTCGGATGGCCGTGCATGTTGGACTGGATGATGCCGCCGCCCGTTGACTGCAGGACCAGGCCGGGCCCGTCTTCGATGACTTCGATAACGCGTGCATGCTGGCCATGGTAAACGACTTCCATGCCGATCATTGCACGCAGTTCGTTGACCGTGATGGGCAGTGTATCGTTCATACCATTAAATCCTGCGTATGTTTGTCGGGAAGGATTTGATCGGGAATACTAGCAGAAATACTACGTCATAATTGATTGGAATACAGCACGATGGTCAAAGTACTTTTTGTCTGCCTGGGAAACATTTGCCGTTCGCCGACTGCCGAGGGTGTTTTTCGGCGACTGGTTGAAGAGCAGGGGCTCGATGACCGCATCCAGATCGACTCGGCCGGAACCCATGCCTACCACGTGAACTCACCACCGGATCACAGGGCCCAGGCTGCTGCGCTGCAGCGCGGCATCGACATGAGCGGCCTAAGAGGACGGCAGGTGGATGAAGGCGACTTCTACATGTTCGATTACGTCCTGGCGATGGATAAATCCAACGAGTACAACCTTCTTGCTATCAGCCCTCCTGACCACGATGCAACGATGCGCCTGTTCATGGAATACGCGGAGAGCTGGAGCGACGACGAGGTGCCCGATCCCTACTATGGAGGCGATGCAGGATTCGAACGCGTTCTGGACATGATTGAAGATGCCGCTGAGGGACTATTGGCGGATATCAGGAAACATCACCTTTGACGCAGGGCGGGGCCTGGATAGATATATCCATCGCGGATCAGACCCTGGCGCTGATAGAGCCGGGGAAGGCGAACCGGGTCTATCCGGTCTCGACGGCAGGCAACGGTCCCGGGGAAAAGACCGGCAGCGAATGCACACCGCGCGGCAGGCATGTCATCCGTGCCTGCATCGGCGCGGGGCAGCCAGTCAATACCGTCTTTGCCGGTCGCCGGCCGACCGGAGAAATCTATACCCCTGAGCTGTACAACCAGCAGCCGGGACGCGACTGGATTCTCACGCGCATACTCTGGCTCAGCGGATGCGAGCCCGGTTTCAACCGCCTCGGCGACGTCGATACGATGCGCCGCTATATCTACATTCACGGCACGCCCTACGAGCAACAGATAGGCACAGCTGTCTCCAGGGGCTGCGTGCGCATGCGCAACGAGGACATCATTGATCTGTTTGACCGGGTTGCAGCCGGTACAGCGGTCGAAATACACGAATGAGGAATTCAAGCTGAACACGATACACATGGAACGCGGTCCGGTAATGGCCGACATTGGCGGCACGGCTCTCAACGAAGAGGAACGCCAGCGCCTGCTGCATCCTTCGGTGGGTGCGGTCATCCTGTTCAGCCGCAACTACGAATCGCCGGAACAGCTTGCGAAGTTGACTGACGAAATCCATCGTTTACGTGATCCACAGCTGCTCATCGCCGTCGACCACGAAGGCGGTCGCGTGCAGCGTTTCCGGGACGGTTTTACCCGGCTGCCGGCGGTCAGGCATTTCGGCGCGCAGTATGACGTCAATCCGGACCAGGCACTGGATGACGCATCGACAGCAGGATGGCTGATGGCCGTGGAATTGCTGGAAGCCGGTGTCGACTTCAGCTTCGCCCCGATAGCCGATATAGACAGCGGTTTATCCACGGTGATCGGCGACCGGGCCTTCCATTCAGATCCCGACATAGCGGGCCGACTGGCCGTCGCTTACATGCAGGGCATGCGCAAGGCAGGCATGGCGGCAACGGCCAAGCACTTTCCCGGCCATGGTTGCGTGCAGGGTGATTCACATCATGTTATCCCGGTTGATCAACGCAGCCTGGGCGATATTCAGCAACGTGACCTGCTGCCATTTCGCCGCATGATCAGCAATGGCGTCGAAGGCATCATGACGGCACATGTCATCTATCCCCAGCTGGATGAGCAGCCTCCGACTTTTTCCGCCTTCTGGCTGCAGGAAGTCCTGCGTGGTGATTTGGGTTATGACGGCATCATTTTCAGTGACGACCTGTCTATGGAGGGGGCCAGCGTAGCAGGCGGCCCGCTGGAGCGGGCAGAGAAGGCTATGTCAGCAGGCTGTGACATGATCCTGCTATGCAACGACACGGATGCACTGGACCAGGTGATCGATGGGCTGCCGCCTCGGCCCGGACCGGGCAGGCGACTGACTGCTTTCGAACCGCGCCTGCAACTGGCCGAGCCGTTGATCGAGATGCCGGACTGGCATGATGCCGTTGCCCGTATGAGCCACCTGGCATAGGCCATAGTTCGATGGATTACCCGGCAGTGCTGGCGTTCTGGTTTGATGAAATTGAACCGGAAGCCTGGTGGAAAAAAGACGTCGCCTTTGATCGCCTGCTTAGTTCGCGATTCGGAGCAGTCCACGAGATGGCCGCAGCCGGTGAGTTATCCGGCTGGCGTGAATCCGGGCCGGGACGGCTGGCTGAAATTATCGTGCTGGACCAGTTCTCGCGCAATATCCATCGGGACAGTGCACGCGCTTTCGCCTGCGACGGCATGGCATTGGTACTGGCCCAGGAGGCCATCAGCTCAGGTGCGGACCGGAACATGAACGCAGACCAGCGGGCCTGCCTTACATGCACAGTGAGTCGCCACGTGTACATGAACAGGCAGTCGAGTTGTTCAGTGCTCCGGGCATGAATGCAACGAACCTGGACTTCGAGATGCAGCACAAGGCAATCATTGACCGTTTCGGGCGTTACCCGCACCGGAATGAAGCTTGCGG
>JARFQC010000060.1 GCA_029287965.1 Arenicellales bacterium | reverse complement strand
CCTGACAGAGTTGAACAACTCAGGCAGGCGCGCCTCCAACACAAAATCATGCTCGATCACGATGACACGGAAGAAGACAGCGAAGACCAGAAATACGGCACTATCGGTGCTATCGCCCGTGACCCGCAGGGCAATCTTGCTTCCGCCACTTCGACCGGTGGCATAGTCAACAAGCGCATGGGCCGTGTAGGCGATTCACCTATCGTCGGTGCCGGCGTGTTCGCAGACAACGAAACCTGCGCCGTGTCCGCTACCGGGTATGGCGAGGACTTTATGCGCACGGTCATCTCCAAAACCATTTCTGACTTCATGCTACTGAGAGATATGAATGCCTCCCAGGCTACCCAGGCAGGCATTGACTACCTGACCCGCAAAGTAAAAGGGCGCGGTGGCGTGATAGTCATTGATAAAAAAGGCAACTGTTCAAGCGGCTTCACTACAAAGAAAATGATCCACGGCTGGATCGAACATGGCAGTAAACCGGTTGTCAGGTTCTAGTTCTGCCTACTCTTTAGTGATATGGAAGCCAAGCTTATTACTTACCAGTAGATCGAATTAACCTTCTCAATTCTAGGAATATTCAACTGTAAATGAGTGTACAGTTGCAGTCCGACTCTAGCTCCTGGAAGCACGCAACCATGGATATCCCGCAAGGTGTAAACATTGAAAGAATCGAAGAATCAATCAGCTTGTTAAGACAATTTGTCACGGCAGTCGAAATTGAGCCTGTCATAGATGTCTTAGAGGCATTAAAACTTGACCCTGATAATTCATCACTCGTAGTGCAGTTGGCTGATGAATTCACTGACATTGGTCCGCTGCAGGGACAGGTGCTCACATATGCGCCCTATATCGGCATTCTTGTTTCGAACAACTCACTGGGTGTATTTGCCGACATGTAAGGCAAGTATTACTTCCGCTGTTACCCGGCGACCTCAAGCAGAGCCGCCCTGTATCCCCCACCATCCGATTACGTAACTTGCATCAAAGTTTTCTGTACACGTAACCCTGGTTAGCGCCACCTCTCTGGGCCTGCCCAGGTCGTGATGTATATGTGTGTAGCGCTTATTCCTCTCTTGTGTGGTGCATCCGGCATCAGAAAATTAATGTCTTCACTTTTTGTTTACATGTATGTCACAGCGTAAATACAGGGTTCTCTCTAGCATGCGTGTCACACAAATGATTTTTAGACAGGAGACACCTAATGAAACGAAGCAAATCACAAGTCGCAGGACTGGTGACAGTAATGATGCTTGGATTACCGGCTGTATCTAGTGCAGAAGACAGAACCTACGTTGGCTTTCACGGCATATGGACAGACCTCAAAGATGCCGACTTCCAGGTCGCACCAGGTACCATTGATACTGAATATGATTCTGGAGCAGGATTCGGCATCACGCTGGGGCGTACATATGGTGCAATCCGCGGCGAACTCGAGTACACCGCGCGCATGAATGATGTTAAATCACATTCTCTCAATGGCAGCAGCACGTTACCCGGCAGCAGCGGCGAAGCCAATAGCAGTGCATTTATGGTGAACGGTTACTACGACATCAGCACTAACTCCGCATTCACGCCGTACATTGGTGCAGGCATAGGCATGGCTAAAGTCAAATTTGAAAATTTCGGTGTGACACCCATCCCCGATGTGCTCGATGATAGTGGTACACAGTTCGCTTACCAGTTCATGCTGGGTAGCGATGTAAAGCTTTCAGACACCTGGAACCTGTTTGCTGAGTATCGCTATTTCCGAACTGAAGATGTTGATGCGACGACATCGAATGTTACCGGCGCAGTTGACAATAGCATTGCCTACCGGACCAATAACGTTCTGCTGGGAGCAAGGGTGTTTTTCTAAACTGCTATCAAAAGACAGGGAGAGCATTGCTCTCCCTGTCCTCATATACCTGCTTTTGCCTCAGGCGCGTACACATAGTTGGCAGCTCTCCCATTCCCGCATTCATCGCGCCTTATGCGAATCGAGTCCATCATTCATCTCGCCTACTTCCTGCATACCGGATTTGACGGTATTTGACAGGAATACCAGCCTAGGCAAGCCAAGCATATTAAAACCCGCTATTTGTGCCAGGCGGTCTACCGTGTCGTGAAAGCCGACTCGTTCTTCGTGAGTGTGCCCCAGTGGTCGAAATCAGGCGCAAGACCCGGTCCTGTCCACGCTAATCGGATTCCTGGCTCTGTGCCTGCCGAACGGGTGATCGATGCCGACACCCAGAGAAATAATATATCAGCGCATCCAGCAAAGATGCACTAACAGACTTACACCAACATCATCAGCTAAGATATCCAGATCATGCGGGTGTCGTATAATGGCATTACCTCAGCTTCCCAAGCTGATGACGTGGGTTCGATTCCCATCACCCGCTCCATGTCACTAAAACCAGATACTGCAATTCAACCACAGGGTAGTGTATGAACGTGAGTACAAATCCAGCCACCAGGTTCTTGCCGGGCATCTTGCTGGTTTTTTTCATGGCCTGGACGTTGCCTGCCCCTGCGTCTGCCCAGACTACCGCACCAGAATCGACAACCATTGAGCCGATATCCGACCTCAACAAGAAGACGCTCGAAAACAAGATCCAGCAGGTCGAATCGGATACGAACCTGGCACAGGAAACCATGGACCGGCTGGTCAATCTTTATCGCAAGACGATCAGCAACCTCGAATCCGAAACTGCACGCTTAAAGGCTGCTGAAGACTTCAGGCTGGCCCGTCAGAATGCGCCTGCAATGACCCGGTCTCTAGAGCAGCGCACTGTTGAAGCGAAGAAGACCAACCCGGAGGAATCAATCGAGGTTTCACCCGAGACATCAATCGATATCCTCGAACAAAGCCTGCTCAAGGAGAAAGCCGACCTTGCGGCCGTGTCTGCCAATCTCCAGAAAGCCCGCGAAGCCATCAAGTACCAGTCCAACCGGCCACAGGTTATTCGCGATGAACTGGTGGAAGCGAGGAAACAGGCGAGCGGACTGGCAGATAAGTTGAAACCGACATCCAGCGAAGACCACAGTGATCCGCTGGTTCAGGCCTCATCGTGGGTACGGGAAAGTAGTGCGCGAGCTCTCACTGCGCAGATACGCATGCTGGACGAGGAACTGCTCAGTCAACCGGCCCGCCTGGACCTGCTCGAGGCAGAGCTCGAGAAGGCGGAACACAGCGTACGCTTCGTCACGGCCAGAACGGAAATCCTGGAAAAGCTGCTCAACGAGAAGCGTCTCGAGCAGGCGCTGCTTGCCGAGGACAAGGCCGCGACCGCCCAGGCCCTTGCAGCAGGCAGCCATCCGCTGGTCGTACAAATCGCCGCCAGTAATGCCGAACTGAGTTCACTGATCAGCACACTGACCGGTAAACTCGAAGCACTGGAGCAGGAACGATCAAGCATTAACGCTGAAATCGTGCGCATCAACAATGACTTTACCAGTGCGAAGAAGAAACTGGACGTTGCCGGCCTGAGCCAGATCCTCGGCCAGGTACTGCAGGAGCAACGGCGCTCTCTTCCTGATACACGCAGCTACCGGGCTAAAGCTGACATGATCGAGAAGCAGATCGCCGAGATCAGTCTTGCCCAGATCCAGCACAAGGACGAACTCGCCGACTTGCGTGACGTCGATGAATACGTCGATGAATACGCAGCAACAGCCAGAGATGAAGTGGGTACGCAGACCCGCAGCAAAATATTCGAGCTGGCTAACGACCGCAAACTATTTCTCGACCAGGCAAGCAACACAGAGGAAGCCTACCTGCGTGCGCTCAGTGACCTGGATTTTGCCCAACGTGCGCTCAATGATACTGCGCAGGAGTTCGACACCTATCTTACCGAACGACTGCTATGGATACGCAGCACCAACCCGGTTAGCCTGGCAACCCTGACCATCCTGCCTGGCCAGATCAGGCAACTGCTCGCGGTACAGAACTGGCACGATATATTGGCTACGTTATACCGCCAGGCAACAAGCAAGCCCTGGATCATACTGACGCTCGCCGCGTTTGGCCTCCTGCTCTGGAAAGAACGCGCCCTGCGCAAACAACTGCTTGCCACCGGCTCCCACGTCGGCAATGTCATTAATGACAGGATTGCCTATACCGCATGGGGCCTGGTACTGACGCCTGTGCTTGCACTGTCCTGGCCACTGCTGCTGGCCGGCATAGGCTGGCAACTTGCAGACGCCGGATATTCCTCGTCATTCACTAAGAATGTCGGCAGCGCCCTGCTGTTGACCGCACAGGGCCTGTTCATGCTCCGCGCTTACCGCGTCCTGTGCATGAAAGGCGGTGTGGCCGAGCGGCATTTCAGATGGCCCGCTGCCAGCCTGGCACTGCTGCGCCGCGACATCGACATATTCATCTACACCTTCCTGCCGGCAGGATTTATCGCCCTGGTCGTCATCAACAGCAACATGCCCGGTCACGATGAAGGGCTCGGCAGGCTGGCCTTCGTTTTCGCCTCACTGGCACTGGCGGGCTTTCTATACCGGGTGTTGAACCCTACCCGTGGTGCCATGCGCGAAATTTCCGTGCGCCAGAAAAAGCCCGCCAAGATAGGCATGCAGTACCTGCGCCTGATCATCGCCATTATCATACCTATCGCTTCTGCCATACTTGCGTTGCTTGGCTATCTATACTCGGCGGGCACGCTGCTGGAAAACCTCATCCAGACCCTGTGGCTGATCCTCGAACTGGTCATCCTGCACCAGTTTGTCGAACGCTGGCTGCTGATTGCCCGCAGGCGCCTGGCCTTGCAGCAGGCCCGCGCGGAACGGGAAGCCAGGCTCGCAGCGCGCAACGAGGTCGCCGCCCCGACAGAAGACGTGCCGGAATTCGAGGAACCCAAGATAGATATCGATGCACTGAGTGACGACATACGCAAGCTGCTCAATACGTCGCTGGTCATCCTCGCCACGGTAGTGCTGTGGGCTTCGTGGTCGGACATCCTGCCGGCCTTCCGCATCTTCGAAGACATCACACTGTGGCAGCACAAGGTGGACGTCGAAGGCGTGATCGAGTACCGGCCGATCACGCTGGCGAATCTCGGTCTCGCCATTATCAGCCTTGTCGTACTGGTATTACTGGTCAAGCGTCTTCCGGCATTTATCGAGATACTCCTGCGCCAGAGCGCAACGATCTCACCCGGCAGCATCTATGCCATCAAGTCGCTGGCAAGCTACACCGTAATCGCTATCGGCGTTGTCGTGGTGTTCAGCACCCTGGGTGGCTCCTGGTCTGAAATACAATGGGTCTTCGCCGCGCTGGGCGTCGGCATCGGATTCGGGCTGCAGGAAATCGTGGCCAACTTCATCAGCGGCCTGATCATCCTGTTCGAACGGCCGATACGCGTCGGCGACATGGTGACCGTCGGCGAAGTCAATGGCATCGTGACCAAGATACGCATAAGGGCAACCACGATCCGGGATTTCGATCGCAAGGAACTGCTGGTGCCGAACAAGGAGTTCATCACCAACCGGCTGCTCAACTGGTCGCTATCGGACACCGTCACACGCGTAATGATTCCGGTCGGCGTCGCCTACGGCAGCGATGTGGCCCTGGCGGCACGCCTGATGGAAGAAGCCGCGAATGAAAGCGAACATGCCTTGAGCGAACCGCCCACCTCGGTCATCTTCGATTCCTTCGGCGACAACTCACTGGTACTGATACTGCGTTACTTTATCGACAACCCGGACTTCAGAATTATCAGCAAGAGCAAGGTAAACGAGGCGATCAATGACAAGTTCAATGCGGCGGGAATAACGATTTCCTTCCCGCAGCGAGATATACACCTGGATACAGAGCGTCCGCTAGATATACGCATTCATCGCGGAGATGACTGAACCGCTTCATCTGCCCTATCTGTTGCGCCTATAATCCGCCGTACAAAAACAACCATCCGGAGCAGTATCCATGAAGTTTCGCAGTACGCTGGCCGCACTGGCCTTGAGCAGCACCTTCTTCCCCTCAGCCGCTTTTGCAGGCGCAGAGAGCGGTGTCTATATCGGCGGCGGCATAGGCAGCACCAGCATCGAGATTCAGGACACAGACACGTCCATCGAAAGCGACGAAACCGGTTTCAAACTCATACTCGGCTATAACTTCGGCGTCATCCCGCTGCTGGACCTCGCAATCGAGGGCGCCTACGTCAACTTCGGCAAATCGGAACAGGGCAACACCGAGTTCAAGCAATCGGCCTGGGATGGCTTCGGCCTGGTGGGCCTGAGTCTCGGACCCGTCGGTTTGTTCGGCAAGTTAGGCCTGGCTGCCTGGGAAAATGAACTGTCCATCGGTTCCGTCTCCACCAAGACGTCCGGTACCGACCCGGTCTATGGCATTGGCGCGCGCCTGCAGATCATGAAGGTAACCGGACGGATCGAGTATGAATACTATGACCTGGAAGGTATCGATGACACGTCCATGACTTCGCTGAGCCTGCTTTATACGTTCTAACGAATTACTGGTCTTATCGGCATTGCAGCGAAAGCCCTTACTGTGTCATTCCGGCGAAAGCCGGAATCCATGTTGCATGGATCAGTCTGGATTCGGGATATAGTTACGCGACGTCCGGAATGACGAACAAGCAGATGCCACTGCGCAGCTACTTGATATTGAACTCAGTTAGTTTCCTGCCGGTACGGGCCATTTCCTCGACCCGCCGCGCCATGGTCATCGCCGACGATTCCAGCTTCATCTTGATCGCCCAGGGGCCGACCAGCGGCGGTATCCAGAAGTCCGGCTCCATG
>JARFQC010000037.1 GCA_029287965.1 Arenicellales bacterium | reverse complement strand
CAGCGAATCTTCCGCGGCAACTGTATCGCCTTCCGCGACCAGTACTTCGATCACTTCAACGGCATCAAAGTCGCCGATATCCGGGAGATGGACTTCAGTCAGTGTAGTCATGTTTCCGGATACTCCCTACAAGAGGACTTTACGGATGTCATTGAGCATCCGGCTAAGGAAGGTAATAAAACGCGCGCCATCCGCACCGTCAATCACGCGGTGGTCATAGGACAGCGCCAGCGGCAGCATCAGGCGGGGTTCAAAGTCCTTGCCGTTCCAGGCCGGTTTCATCGAAGAGCGTGCGACACCGAGGATGGCCACTTCCGGGGCATTGATGATCGGCGTAAATGCCGTGCCGCCGATACCGCCGAGGCTGGATATGGAAAATGACCCGCCCTGCAGGTCTGCGGGCATCAACGAGCCTTCACGGGCCCGCTCGCTGATTTCCATCAGTTCACCAGCGAGGTCGTAAAAACCTTTTTTATCCACGTCACGGATGACCGGCACCATCAGGCCCTCCGGCGTATCCACGGCCACACCGATGTTGGTGTATTTTTTCAGTACCAGGTTCTCCTGGTTTTCATCCAGCGAGGCATTGAACTGCGGGAACTCGCGCAGCGAGGCACATACCGCCTTCATGATGAACACCAGTGGGGTCAGGCGAACGCCCTTGCGGGCGGCTTCTTCTTTCATGCCCTGGCGGAAGGATTCCAGTTCGGTGATATCCGCCTCGTCGAACTGGGTAACGTGCGGGATGTTCAGCCAGCAGGCATGCAGGTGCTTGCCGGAAATTTTCTTGATCCGCGACAGGGGTTTGACTTCGATATCGCCGTACTTGGCGAAATCGACTTTCGGTACCGGCGGAATGGCTGATCCACCAGCAGCCTGTCCCTTGTCTGCCTGCAGGGCCTTTTTGACGAAGGCCTGCACGTCTTCCTTGAGAATACGGTTCTTCGGTCCGCTGCCGCTGACCAGGGCGACATTGACGCCCAGTTCACGCGCAAAGGCGCGCACCGAGGGCGATGCATGCGCCATCCGTTTGCCGGCCGGTGTGTCCGGGGCATACGGGACGATATCTGTTTCATCCGCTGCTGCAGGCCTGGTTGGAGCCGGCGGCGGTGGTGGGGGTGCCGGTGCAGTCGCAGGCGCCTCTTCTGTCTGCGCTTCCTGAGCACCGCTATCTGCTGCACCCTCTTCGACTTGCATGGTAACGACCAGCGAGCCTTCGGCTACCTTGTCGCCGACGGCCACCTTAACTTCCTGGACTATGCCGTTGAATGGAGACGGGATCTCCATCGTTGCCTTGTCGCTCTCCAGCGAGACCAGGGAATCTTCCGCCGCAACGCTGTCGCCGGCGGAAACGAGTACCTCGATGACTTCAACTTCATCGAAATCGCCAATATCAGGGATGTTTACTTCACGTAAATCTGCCACGTCATGGACTCCAGTCAGACCGTTGCCGGGTTAGGCTTGCTACCATCCAGGCCAAGCTTTTTCATTGCCTCGCCAACTATCTTTGCCGGTATCTCGCCTTCATCCGCGAGCGCCTTCAGGGCGGCAACAACGATATGGTTGCGATCCACTTCGAAGAAGCTGCGCAAGGCCTCGCGGGTGTCACTGCGGCCATAGCCGTCCGTGCCAAGCACGGTGTAGCTGGCCGGGACGACTGAACGAATCTGGTCGGCGTACAGCCGCACATAATCGGTCGCGGCAATGACGGGCCCCTTGGCATTCTTGAGGCATTTCGCCACGTAGCAGGTCCTGGCCTTTTTCGTCGGGTTGAGACGGTTCCAGCGTTCGCAGTCATCCATGTCACGGCGCAGTTCGTTGAAGCTGGTTGCGCTCCATACGTCCGCTGCAACGCCCCAGTCCTTCTCGAGCATCTCGGCGGCGGCCTCGACTTCTCGCAGGATGGTGCCGCTGCCGAGCAGCTGTACGTGCATCTTCTTGCGTCCGCCTTTCCTGATCTTGTACATGCCCTTGATGATGCCTTCCTCTGCGCCTTCGGGCATTTCGGGATGACTGTAGTTTTCGTTCATCAGGGTGACATAGTAGAAGACGTTCTCCTTTTCCTGGTACATGCGCCGCATGCCATCATGAATGATGACCGCGAGCTCATAGGCATAGGTCGGGTCGTAGGATACGCAGTTGCTGATGCCGCCCGAGGCGAGGAAGCTGTGACCGTCCTGGTGCTGCAGACCTTCGCCGTTCAACGTGGTGCGGCCGGCGGTGCCACCGAGCAGGAAGCCGCGTGCCTGCATGTCGCCAGCTGCCCAGATCAGATCACCGACGCGCTGGAAGCCGAACATCGAGTAGTAGATGTAAAACGGAATCATGCTGGTGCCGTGATTGGTGTACGACGTCGCCGCGGCGATCCAGTCGGACATGGCACCGGCTTCATTGATGCCCTCCTGCAGAATCTGGCCTTTCTTGTCCTCGCGGTACCACATGACCTTGTCGTGATCCTCCGGCTCGTACAGCTGTCCGGAAGACGAGTAGATACCCAGCTGGCGGAACAGGCCCTCCATGCCGAATGTGCGTGCCTCATCGGGCACGATAGGTACGATGCGCTTGCCGATACTCTTGTCGCGCGTCATTGCCGACAGCATGCGCACGAAGGCCATGGTCGTCGATAGTTTGCGATCGCCGCTGCTCTTCAGTACGGCATCGAACATGCTCAGGCCCGGCACGTCCAGCACCGGGACTTCAGGATTGCGTTTGGGCAGGAAGCCACCGAGCTGCTCGCGCTTCTCAAGCAGATAGCGCTCTTCCTCGCTGTCCTGTTCAAACTTGAGGAACGGAACGCCTTCGAGGTCCTCGTCCGACACCGGCAGGCCGAAGCGGTCGCGGAAGCGCTTCATGTGCTCGACGCCCATCTTCTTCTGGGAATGGGTGATGTTCTGGCCTTCACCGGCTGCGCCCATGCCGTAGCCCTTGACTGTCTTGGCCAGGATAACGGTCGGCTGTCCGACGTGATTGACGGCCTCGTAATAGGCGGCGTACACCTTGCGAGGATCATGGCCACCGCGCATCAGGTGCCATATATCGTCGTCGGTCATGTCTGACACCATTTCCAGCAATTCCGGATACTTGCCGAAGAAGTGCTGGCGGACATAGGCGCCATCACGTGATTTGTAGGCCTGGTAGTCGCCGTCGACAGCTTCTTCCATGCGCTTGAGCAGTAATCCGTCCTTGTCGCGTGCCAGCAGGCGGTCCCAGCCCGACCCCCAGATCACCTTGAGAACATTCCAGCCGGCGCCACGGAACAGGGCTTCCAGTTCCTGGATAACTTTGCCGTTGCCGCGCACCGGGCCATCCAGGCGCTGCAGATTGCAATTGACCACGAAGATCAGGTCGTCGAGCTTTTCGCGCCCGGCCATACCGATTGCCCCGACCGACTCGGGCTCGTCCATCTCGCCGTCGCCGCAGAATGCCCAGACCTTGCGTCCATCGGTGTCCTGAACTTCACGGTCATGCAGATACTTCATGAAACGCGCCTGGTAGATGGCCATGATCGGGCCCAGCCCCATGGATACAGTCGGGAACTGCCAGAAGTCACGCATTAGCCATGGATGCGGGTAGGACGACAAGCCGTTGCCATCCGACTCAAAGCGGAAGTTCAGCAGCTGCTCCTCGGAGATACGGCCTTCGAGGTAAGCGCGTGCATAGATGCCGGGAGAAATGTGGCCCTGGAAGAAAATCAGGTCGGCGCCTTTTTCAGCATCGTGACCGCGGAAGAAATCATTGAAGCCGACTTCATACAGGGTGGCCGACGAGGCAAAACTGGCAATGTGCCCGCCAACAGCTCCGGGCCGCATGTTGGCCTTGACCACCATGGCCATGGCATTCCAGCGTATATAGGACTTGATACGATTTTCCAGCGCCATGTCGCCTGGCTTGCGCTGCTGCTTGTGTACCGGGATGGTGTTGACGTAGGCGGTATTCGCACTGAACGGAAGGTAGGCACCGGCACGGCGTGCCTTGTCGACCAGGCGTTCGATCAGGTAATGGGCCCGATCCGTCCCTTCAAATTCTATGATCGAATCGAGCGCATCCAGCCACTCCCGAGTTTCTGCTGGATCGATATCCTTATTCGTTGACATTATTTATTCCCCATCGGCAACCAGATCGTGGCAGCCGGTATTTTTTGAATTCGGTCCTGTGAACGTGGCGGGCTGGAGATGCCAGGCCGTTCTTTGCGTGGCAAATCACGCGTATAATCGTTTTTTTGGCCGCCGGGGTCAAGAATTATGGCCGCTGCGGCGCCATCAACCAGAGAAAATTATTCCATATAATCAGCCAGTTGAGTCAGCACTGAATGGACAAGATCAGTTTACCCAAACCCGACGACTGGCACCTGCACCTGCGTGACGGCCAGATACTCGAATCAGTCATCCCTGCCACCACCCGCTGCTTTCACCGCGCCATCGTCATGCCCAACCTGATCCCGCCGATCACCACGGTAGACCAGGCCCTCGAATACCGGCATCACATCATCGAGGCGTGCCCGGGTGATTGCGGTTTCGACCCGCTCATGACCCTCTACCTGACGGACCTGACGACGCCGGATGAAGTACGCAGAGCCGCTGCCGAGCCACACCTGCACGGCGTTAAACTCTACCCGGCCGGCGCAACGACCAACTCGGAGTCAGGCGTTACCAGCCTGCCGGACCTGATGCCGACACTGGAAGCCATGGCCGAAACCGGCTTGCCGCTGCTCGTGCACGGCGAGGTGACGGATGCAGACATCGCTGTCTTCGATCGCGAAGCGGTATTTATCGAACACGTGCTGGAACCGCTGATCGAAGCGCTGCCTGCGCTGAAGGTTGTCTTCGAACACGTCACCACCAGCCAGGCCGTCGAATTCGTCAAATCCGCACCTGCGAACGTCGCAGCGACGGTCACCGCGCATCACCTGCTGCTTAATAGAAACGCGATGTTCAAGGGAGGCATCCGGCCGCATCATTACTGCCTGCCGGTACTCAAACGTGAGCAGCACAGGCAGGCACTGATTGCCGCCGCCATCAGTGGCAACAGCAAGTTCTTCCTCGGGACAGACAGTGCGCCGCATCCCCGCAGCGCCAAGGAATCGGCATGCGGATGCGCAGGGATGTACTCGGCGCCAGTCGCGCTGGAAGTCTACGCCCAGGTATTTGAAGACAACGGTGCACTGGATAAACTGGAAAACTTCGCCAGCCGCTATGGACCGCGCTTCTACGGCCTACCGGTCAATTCGCAAAACATCACCCTCCTGCGCAAAGACTGGCAGGTGCCCGATACGATCCAGGCAGGTGACGAGGAACTTGTCCCGCTCTGTGCAGGCGAAACCCTGTCATGGCGTGTTCAGGAGGAACAGTGATTTAACCGGCAACATAATTGCCCCATGCGTGTTGCGACAAGCCAAAGGCACAGAAACCAAGGGTTATACAGGCAACAATACGGCCTCTGTGCGCTTTGGCTGGTTCGTTATACAGGGTAGAATCTGATCCGCGAATAGCCTCCAGGCCCTGGCCTGCATGTCAACAATTCAGCCTTTTTAAGGAGTAACCGATACCATGGCACATGAACTGCCT
>JARFQC010000168.1 GCA_029287965.1 Arenicellales bacterium | reverse complement strand
CGTGCACTTGCCATTGGCCTTTAACAGAACAGGCAGCTCCATGTAGGCCGCGACCTTGTCGACTGGTTCAAACGGGTCAAGCAGTGCAAGGCGTTCGCTGGTAATTTCCACATTGACCTCTATGCCCGCACGGTCGTCGGGTGGTGCACGGTATCCCTGCCCTGCTGCGCCAAAGCCGGCTGCAGGGAGTTCAGGCGCGCTAGGCGCTTCAAGCGGAATTTTTTCACCATTGTCCGCTACAAGCCCTTTGTGGACAGGGTCTCCGGTAAGCGAACCCGTAAGCGCATAAGCAGTAACCACTTCCGGACTGGCAATAAACGAATTCGTTTCCGCGCTGCCGTCATTACGTCCGCGGAAATTACGATTGTAGGAGGTCAGGATCGAGTTGGGTTCATTCTTGACCGGATCCGTGCGATCCCATTGCCCGATGCACGGACCGCAGGCATTGGCCAGCACCGTGGCGCCAATGGCTTCCAGGTCGGCCAGCAGGCCATCGCGTTCAATCGTCTGGTGAACCTGCTCCGAGCCCGGTGTCACCATGAACGGCATTTTTGCCTTCAGACCATGCTTGCTGGCCTGTCGCGCCACGGCGGCGGCACGGCCAATATCCTCATAGGATGAGTTGGTGCAACTGCCGATTAGTGCAGCGGTCAGGTTTTCCGGATAGCCCTGCTCAGCAACATCCTGCGCCATGGCGGAGACCGGTCGTGCAATATCGGGGCTGTGCGGGCCCACGATATAAGGCTCCAGCTCCGACAAGTTGATTTCGACGACCTCGTCGTAGAACGCAGAGGGGTCAGCCATAACTTCCGGATCGGCCGCCAGGTAGTCCGAAATATTTTTTGCAGCGGCGGCAATTTCTGCCCGGTCAGTTACCTCGAGGTAATCGCACATTCTGTCGTCAAACGGGAACACGGAGGTCGTTGCACCGATTTCCGCACCCATGTTCGTTACTGTAGCCTTGGCTGTACAGCTGAGCGAGGCAGTACCAGGGCCGAAGTACTCGACTATCTTGCCCGTTCCTCCGCTCGTGGTCAGCAGGCCTGCCAGCTTCATGATGACATCCTTGCCGCTGGCCCAGCCGCTTAATTCGCCTGTCAGGTGCACACCCACCAGTTTGGGCCATTTCAACTCCCATGGCAGACCCACCATGACGTCGACGGCATCTGCGCCGCCCACGCCGATGGCCAGCATTCCCAAACCGCCTGCATTAGGCGTGTGGGAATCGGTACCAATCATGAGCCCGCCCGGGAACGCATAGTTTTCCAGCACCACCTGGTGAATGATGCCTGAACCGGGCTCCCAGAAACCCAGCCCGTAGCGAGAGGCTGCAGAAGCCAGGAATTCGTACACTTCATGGTTGGAATGCTCTGCAACCTCGAGGTCCTTGATCGCGCCGACCTTGGCACGAACTAGGTGGTCACAGTGGATGGTGGACGGCACCTGGACCTGGTCCTGCCCGGCAGTCATAAACTGCAAAATAGCCATCTGGGCCGTCGCATCCTGCATGGCAACGCGGTCCGGGTGCAGTGCAACTGTCGTTTCTCCGCGCTTCGGCAACTCGTCAGTCTCTCCAAGGTGGGCGAAAAGAATTTTTTCGGCGAGTGTTACCGGCCGGCCAAGACGCGTACACGCGGCATCCACACGGGCCGGCATGCCGGAATAATAGGATTTGATCATGCTGAGCGCGTCAGCAGGGTACTTTTCCATGAGAAGTTCCTCTAGCGGGATATTCATTACTGCTGCCTGAACGCAACAGCCAGACGTGGGATTGACCGCCATAAAACCGAGACATCATCACCAGCCTGTTTCGCGGCGCCATGAAGATCAGTCCTGATTTAATTTTTCTGGCCTGTGATGGCTTCATGGCGGATAAAAGTGGAGCCCGCAATCCGGATCGAACGGATGACCTGCTGATTACAAATCAGCTGCTCTGCCAGCTGAGCTATGCGGGCTTAGGGGAGGCGATTCTAAGTGATAGATTATGTTTACTCAAGCGCAGCCACCCGGCACTTTGACCGGGTTTTGCGGATATCCGGGAAAGCGGCTTTTTTTCAGCCTTGCAGCGGCTTCGGCATTATCGATAACCAGCCAGTACGTGGTGACGTAATCAACGCGTTGCTTAACCTTGACCCCACGACTGGCGAGGTTCTTTACAAAATTGTCTGCACCTTGCTGGGAAGAGAAGAATCCCAGAGAAATATACTGATTCTTTTCCTCACGCAAGAGAAACAGGTCGGTAATGCCTTTCCTACCCAATGCATCCCTCGCCTTTCTGACTTCACGGTCGTCGGCGAAAGGCCCCTGGAAAACCCGGTAGCCGGTGACACGTCCGCGCGGAATATCCTGTGATTTGAACGCTATCGTCATCTGGTCCAGCTGACGGCTTACACGCACCCTTTCGTCATCGGAGTCATACGGACCCAGCATCAGGCAGAAAGGTTCATCCGCCGCAGGTTCATCGGCTGCCTCATCATCAAGCGCCGAGACAATCGCTCCGCTTTCTGGCTCGGATGTGGTAACTGCAGGTCCTTCTGCCGGGTTAATCAATGCAGTTTTACTTGGCTTTGCCAGCACGGGCGGCAGCACATCAATCAATTCCGGGTTTATCGAACGCCCCTGTGCCGTGCTGCCAGGTGCCACTCCTTCCTGGCTCATTCCCCACAATAGCAGACCCGCATTCACGACAATCAGAATACCGAGCAAAAGCTTCATTTATATTCTTCCATCTCCACAATCACCGGTGCCAAATCCTGCCCGCTACCGCTACAAATTTGCTTGAGTCTACTAGGCGCAGTTACCTCGATCAATGAAGCATGGTTATAATTCACGTCAATTCGGGACAGGTATGCAAAACTCAATATTTCCATGATATTGAACCTCCCGATCACCTGCCGGCGTCTGCTGACTCCCCTGTTTTTCCTCCCGGGCATGTTACTCCTGCCATCAAGTGCGACAGGCTCGGATTCGCTGGAGGCCTATAGTTCCGAAACGGTGCTCGGAAACGTAATTCGTACCTATCCAAATCTCGAATTTGCATCATTGCAGCAGGAAGGCACCGGCTACGCGCGGGGATATTGACAGCCACGACCACGGTGGTAGAGCTGCTCCCGACTGCATACTGCCGGGGTGGCATGGATCCGTTTGTGTCACTGATGGCTCTGGCCTTGTCATGGGGACTGATCTACTCGACTTTTATTACCCTTATTGTGATCTCTGCGGCGTTTTCGATTGGGCCCCTGGAGAAATAAGGAAGTTTTGCGTATCAAAGTGAATCTCATCTAGAAACGCATGGCATTTGAGTAAATTACTTTCCTTCTCCCTCTACTCGCAACATAACTGAGAACAATTCACCTGATTCCGGATCGAAGCTTGTCCATACTGGCTTGCCTGCTTCTCCAGCCCAGGCAAGCATAGCCAGGCCATTTTCTGATGTCTTTCGCGGGTGCAGACGCGATACATAAAGATAGTCCGGAGGATTTTCTGCTATCGCTTCCAGCATATCCCTGCGACCTCGCGCAAACGGTAATTCAACGCCTTCTCGTTCGGCCAGCAGGTTTATATAGACAGGAGTGAACCACATGATCTTTGCTTCCGGAGGCATGGTTGATTTGATTTTTTCCATATCGCGCATCAATAACAAATGCTGACTGGATTTATCACGTGCTTGTTGAAGATCTGCTAGCTGGTAAAACTCCGGATTGCTGGAATAGTCGAGGCCATGAGTTGGAGTAACTCCATGACGTTGGTAGATAAAGATGATAGCCGGGAGCGATAGCGCCATAAAAACAAGTCCTACAGTAAACGGCATAATAAGAGATGAACTTTTTACAAGCCTTCCAAAATACATCTGAGAGGCCTGCATTGCATAGACAATAAATAGCGGCAGCAACGGCAATATGAATCGAAAGAACTGGCCAGAAAATGGCCATACAAATATCACTCCCAGATAGAAAAGACTGTACCAGGCATCAAGGCAATTCCTGCGAAGGCGTATGAACCAACCAGACACGACCATTAACAGCAACAAACTCGCTGCTACAGTTCGCACATTAATCCCAGGTGTCCAGACCAGCATCAAAGCGCCCAGCCAGCTTTCATACATAGCCGTGGCCTGGCCACTAAAGTACCCAATAGTTTCTTGAAGTGGGTGTGGACTGGTGA
>JARFQC010000041.1 GCA_029287965.1 Arenicellales bacterium | reverse complement strand
GGCCGGCTCGGTGCCCGGTAGCGTGCTGCGGGGGCTTGCCTATCTGCTGCTGCTGGCTGACTTGTTTGCACTGTTGTCGCCATCCGCGCCTGTTGTGAAGCTGGGGTTTACGGTAGCGAGGCTGGCTCCCGGTGCACTGCTCCTGGGTATGCCTTTTCCGCTTGCATTGTCAGCCTTGTCTCAGGCCAGCAAGGTCCGGGTGCCATGGGCATGGGGCATCAATGGCTGTGCTTCTGTGATCAGTGCAAGCCTGGCTACCTTGCTTGCTATCGAGCTTGGCTTTGGCATGGTCATACTGATCGCAGTACTGCTTTATGCAGCAGTGCCGATTGTGTATCCGGTAACACGCCAGGCTGCTGCCTAACGTTTTCTTTTCGCCCGGGGATGGGCGCTGTCGTAGACCTTCGCCAGGTGCTGAAAGTCGAGATGGGTGTAGATCTGTGTCGTCGAGATGTTCTGGTGCCCGAGCAGTTCCTGCACGGCACGCAGGTCGCCGCTGGATTCGAGGATGTGGCTGGCAAATGAGTGTCTCAGCATATGCGGGTGAACATTGCGGTCCAGTCCCTGCCTGGCTGCCCAGTGCTTGAGGCGCTGTTCCACGCTGCGAACTCCCAGTCGTGTCCCGCGCCGGGAGACGAACAGCGCCGGTTCGGCGGTATCAGCCAGCTTTGGCCGGACCGTCATCCAGTTCCTGAGCGCATCGCAGGCGGCACGTCCAACCGGAACAATGCGCGTCCTGGATCCTTTACCGGTGACACGTGCCTGTGCTGCATGTACGTCTATATCGTTTATGTCCAGTCCGGTCAGTTCTGACAGGCGCAGCCCCGAGGAATAGAACAGTTCCAGGATTGCCCTGTCTCTAATGGTCAGGTCGTCGTCACCCTCTATGCTGACGAGCTTCAGGACAGTATCGATATCGAGGGTGTCGGGCAGCTTGCGGGGTTTGCGGGGCGCTTTCAGGCCATCGAACGGGTTGGCCTTGACCTCGCCTTCCCTGACCAGCCAGCGATAGAAGCTGCGTGCCGAGGACAGCATGCGCTGTATGCTCGATGGGGACAGGCCGCCCTGGTGCAGCCCGGCCAACCATTTTCGCGCCAGCAGGGTATCTGCCGCGCGCCACTGCAAGGCCTGCTGCTCACTGCAGTAGCTGGCCAGTTGATCGAGGTCTCGCCGGTAGGCAGTCAGGGTCTGTGGCGAGGCGCGTTTTTCATTACGCAGTGCATCGAAATAGTCGTCCAGCCTCTCCTCTGCCTGCTTGTCCATTCGATGTCAGGTGATGCCGCGGCTGATCAGTGCGGCGGACATCAGTTCACCCAGCCGTTCGAGAAACAGGGTGCCCATGCCCGGTGCAAAGCGATCCTTGCTGGTAGAGCCAAGGGCCAGGATACCAACCCTGTTCGGCGTATCGAGCGCTGCCATGCCGCAAGAACGTATGCCCTCGGCGCCGCTGCCAAACAACGCTTGCAGCAATGCATCATCAAGGTCGTTATGGCAATTCCCGCGCCCTATGCCCAGTGTATCGAGCAGTGCTGCATACGCCTTGTCGCTGAGGCGTTCGTCTTCAGCCAGGCCGATCTCGCTCTCTATGCTGGGCTTGAAGCGCACCGCAACCATGTCCACGTCGAAGAGGTTTTTCAGGGTCTGTACCGAGATGCTCAGCAGATCATCTACATCTCTGGCCTGTATCAGGCCAATACTGTAACGGTGCATTTTCTCGGCCAGCTGTTCATTGTTGCGTGCCGTATCGACCAGGTCGCCGACCTGGCTTTCCAGGCGTGCGTTCTGTTCGCGCAGAACTTTTACCTGGCGCTCAATTAGCGAGACGGCGCCGCGCCCCGAAAAGTGAGGTACCTGCAGCCTTGACAGCAGGTCAGGATAGCGCTGCAGCAGGTCGGGATGCTCTTCGAGGTAGTCGATAGCGGCCTTGTCGGAATCTATAATGGCCTGCTTGTCGCTGCTTGATTGTTCGCTCATGTGTACTCCAGTGATCCTTCGTATACGAATGTTGCCGGCCCGGTCATCATGACCGGGGCAGTGTCGCCGGCCCAGCTGACCTGAAGTGTACCACCTGGCAGTTTAACCGTAACGGAATCGTCCAGCCGTCCCTGCACTATGCCTGCCACCACGGCTGCACAGGCACCTGTGCCACAGGCCAGCGTTTCGCCTGCGCCTCTTTCCCATACCCGCAGGCGTATGCTGCTGCGATCGATAATCTGCATGTAACCGGCATTGACGCGCTGCGGAAAGCGCTCGTGACACTCGATCAGCGGGCCTTGCGTCCTAACCGGTGCCGTGTCTATGTTATCGACTACCTGCACGGCATGCGGATTGCCCATCGAGACCGCGCCGATCCGGATGGTCTCACCATCTAGCTCGAGGTCGTAGTGCGGGGCCTGCGCCGGCGCCAAAAAAGGTATCCGGTCAGGGGCGAGCTGCGGTGTTCCCATGTCCACGCGTACCTGTTCGTCGGCGGTGATTTCAGGCGTGATGATGCCGGACATGGTGCCAACCCGGATGCGGCGCTTGCCAGACAGGCCCTTCTCATAAACGTAGCGGGCAAAGCAGCGTGCCCCGTTACCGCATTGTTCGACTTCACCGCCGTCGCTATTGAAAATCCGGTAACTGAAGTCCATCTCATCAGATGCGGGTGCTTCAACGACAAGCAGCTGGTCGAAGCCGATGCCGAAATGGCGGTCTGCCAGGCGTGCGATCAGGCTGGCATCGAGCCTGAACGGTCCGTCCAGCGCATTAACGACGATGAAATCATTGCCGAGCCCGTGCATTTTCGTGAACTTTAGCTGCATAATCCAAAATCTACATGAAAAACTTCTTTCATCACAAATATCACTGGGTAAAAAATCACGACAATCACTGGATGCGCAAGATTGTCGGGGTGCTGCTTATTTGCGGCGGCATACTCGGTTTTCTTCCCGTGCTGGGTTTCTGGATGGTGCCGCTGGGCATGATGCTGCTGGCCACCGACGTACCCGGCATCCGACGCTTCAACCGGCGTATCTATGTCCGCTGGGGCCGCTTCATACAGAAACGCAAGGCTGCCCGCCAGGGCAGCAGCTAGGACGGCATTTCACCACTGACCAGCAGGTGACGGTCGCTTGACTGCGATACGCTCAGACACTGCAGGCCGGCTTCATCGAGCTGGTTGCGCACTTCATCCGGAGAGTAGGCAGCCAGCAGGGAATTGTAGAAATCTGACCTGAGGATCGGTGCTTCCGATCCGGCGTATTCGGTGACCAGTTCTGCCGCGGCAGATGTGCTTGGCGGGCGGAACAGGTCCATGACCAGAATTTTCGCGCCCGGCCGGGCGAGATAATTAATCGCTTGCCAAAGTGTATCGGGAGTAGCAAGATGATGGAGCAGACTGTTACTGATTACTGCGTCGGCACTGCCGGATGGAATGATCTGTTTGACGGTTTCAGGCTCCAGGTAGAGACATTTTAGCTCCACCTGCCCTGCCAGCCCTGCTTCTGCTATGCGGTCGTAACCGAATTCAAGCATAGCCCGGGCACCGTCCACGCCGATCACTCTTGCATCGGAATAGCACAGCGCAAAATCTATAGCGATATCTGCCGGGCCACAGCCCAGGTCGACGACCATGTTGCCGTCAAAGCCGGGGAAGTGTTCCGCGAAGAGTTCCAGAAATAGCTGATTGGGCTCGGAGAAGTCCGCTTCAGCATAGGCACGGGCCTGGCTGGTCTCATCCATCAGTTCAGGTTCGGGTATTCGTTTCATGCCGGTCAATCCGGTCTGCCAGGGACGGTGTGATGTTATCGCAGATTGTCGCCACGGGGGGCAAAATGAGTAAACAACCCAATCCTGAAGTCAACAAATGGTTCAAGGACAACGAAAATGGCCAGCTGTTCGAGGTCGTTGCTCTGGATGAATCCGACGAGACTATCGAGATCCAGTTTTTCGACGGATCACTGGAGGAACTGGACTACGATACCTGGCAGGCCATGCAGTTGACCCGCGCTGCGCCTCCGGAAGACTGGTCGGGTCCGTTCGATGACCTGGAAGCGGATGATATGGCCGACCCGGATATACCGGTCCAGTCAACCGAGGTCGGTGAGTTCATAGACGAGCTGGAATACTAGCCGGATACCGGGCTAGAACGCATCTGATCTGTCGTAACGGTATTCCAGGTAGGTCGGATATTTCTCGTAAGCCTTAGTGAGCACATACTTCATCACGCCTTTCAATCGGTACAGGCGGGTCACCGAATCGAGGCGCAGAATTTCCCTGCCTCGTTCGTCAAAAAAGATCAGCGCCGGTGTATAGAAAATATTCAGCTGCCGGGCCCATTCGTTGGCCGTGGTGCGCTCACCTGTCGGCGTGACAACAGGTGCGTCGGAACGTGCATCCAGCTGTACCGTATCAAACTGCTTGAGTAACGCCACTGTGTCCTTGTCGCCTATGGGGCCGGTATGGAGTATGTCGCAGGCATGACAGGCCTTCTGTTCAAAAAACACGATTAGCGGGCGTTCGGCAGGTATCTTGCTGCGCCCCAGTGCATAGGGTGGAGGCAGGAAAAACGTCTGCTCGTTCATGTCTTCCAGGTCGAACTTGCCCGGCGGGTCCGCGCGATCCATGTAGGCTCGCAGGCTTTCCTCCTTGTAACTGCCTTCGGCGACGTATCTGAGTGCTGCGCGGAAGGTATAGGGAGGGTAATAGCCTCGCAGGCGCAGTACTTCATTGCCGTCGGCGTCGAAAACCAGGAAGGATGGCGTGAAGTTCATGTTCTCACGGACGGCCAGCTTGCGCTCGGATAGGGTGACCCCGTTCAGGTCGGTGACCAGCTTGCCGCCCCAGATGTCGATGGGAATGATGTCGAAATTCTTGCGTGTGAAGCGGACGATGTCCGGCGTCTTGAAGTTTATTTCCATCAGCGCCTTGCAGTAGGCGCAGTTCTTCTGGCCGAAATACAGGGCGATGCCTTTCTTGCCCGCCTCTTTAGCTTCCTGCAGGTCATCGCGCAGGTCCAGGAAACTGAACTTGAACCACGAGGGGTGAACAATGTCTTCCTCGACCGGGCTGTCGTCGGCGCCCATTTGTGCCTGCTCGTCGAGTTTGTCGAATTGTTCGAATTCGTCTGCCTGCGCAAGCGAGGCCGCGGCGGCTAGCAGGCCGCCGAGCAGTAATGACAGAACAGCTTGGGAGCTATTCTTGCGCAGCATTAAAATGCGATAACCAGTCGTAGTCTCCATCACTAACGATAAACCAGGGATTGAGCAGATTTTCTTTGTTATAGCACAAATCTTCGCCCTGCAAGGTTGTGACCCGACCGCCTGCCGCAGTCACGACGGCGTGGGCGGCTGCCGTATCCCATTCGGACGTCGGACCCAGGCGCGGATACAGGTCGGCACGACCCTCGGCGACGAGGCATAGTTTGAACGAACTGCCCATGCTGAGTGTGTCGATGTCGCCAAATTGCTCCCGCAGTCCCTCCAGTGCGGCGGTAAGCGCCTCACCTGCATGTGAACGGCTGGCGACCAGGCAGGGTCGGCTGCCGGAAAAAGACCGCACACGTATGGTATCCGGTTTCTGGTCAGCCGACTGTCGTGTCGCACGACCCGCGCAACCCGTGTAGAGAATATCCATGACCGGCGCATACACAACGCCGAGTAGTGGAATGCCCTTGTCGATCAGGGCGATATTGACCGTGAATTCGCCGTTTCGGTTGACGAATTCCTTGGTGCCGTCCAGCGGATCGACCAGCCAGTAACGCTCCCAGTCTGCGCGCTCCCGGTAGTGGATGTCGCGTGATTCCTCGGATAATACCGGTAGCCCTGGTGTCAACGTGGCAAGCTGGTCGCATATCAGGGTATGCGCCGCCAGGTCGGCCTCGGTCAACGGCGAGCCATCGCCCTTGTGCTGAATGTCGAAGTCGCGCTGGTAGATGTGCATGATGGCTGCACCGGCCTCACGGGCCGTTGCGCATACGCTGTCCAGGTAGCGGCAGTATTCGTCTACGCGGGTCATTATTTCTGTACTCCGGTTTCGTCACCCAGCAGGTACAGGGCGAGGTGGTTGCGGGCATCGCTGAATTCTTCCAGCTGTGGCAGTTCCCACATCCTGCGCAACGGCCAGCGTACCTGCTCAAGCGGTTCCGGTTCGTCGCCGGGCAAGGGGGCTGTATACAGTTCGCGGGCGAGGATGATATGGCTGGCATGGTTGAAATACGCCGGTGACATGACAATACGCCGTAACGGCTTGATGTCGCGTGCCGCGAAACCTGTTTCTTCGCGCAGTTCACGATCGCAGGCCGTCAACGGGTCCTCGCCAGCATCGATGCTGCCTTTCGGGAAGCCGAGTTCATAGCGCTCTGTGCCGGCAGCGTATTCGCGGATCAGGATCAGGTCGTCGCCATCTATCGGGATGATGACGACGGCTTCGCTGGAATGGCTTTGCAGCCGCTCGAACTGCACTTCGCGACCGTTGCTGAAACGCAGGTCGACCTGCTCGATATGGAACAGCCGGCTGCGGGCAAGTGTGGTCACTGCGGTGATGTCAGGTTTTTTGTGCATGAGATTCTCACGGCGATTATAGTGCCGTAGAATGTAATTAACACAGTCGTTATGAAAGGAGACGGACATGCTCACAGTAGAACAGCAGAATGACCTGGTCACGGTCAATGTAATGGGTGAGCTGATGCTGGATGATTTTCGTGAATTCGAGAGTGTCGTTGTAGGCGAGCTCGAAGATCACGAGCGCATTGATGTACTGCTCGATCTCAGCAACATGACCGGCTTTTCCATCGACGCCGCCTGGGAAGACCTCAAGTTTACCCGTGAACACGAACGCGATTTCCGGCGCATAGCGGTGGTCACCTCCGATCAGTGGCTGACATGGCTGGTGTGGTTGAACGGCGCCTTCAGCGGGGCGCAGGTGCAGTCTTTTCCCGAACGGCAGGACGCGGAGCACTGGTTGGCCATGCAGGAATGAACGTCGTCCCGGACTGGGCGCGCATCGATACCGTCCTGCTGGATATGGATGGCACGCTGCTTGATTTGCACTTCGATACCTTTTTCTGGCTGCAGCATGTTCCGCTGCGCTACGCTGAGAAGCACCGTATCAGCCAGGAGGCGGCACGCGTGCGTCTGCTCGCACGCTACCGTGAGGCTGAAGGCACCCTGGACTGGTACTGCGTTGATTACTGGACAGAGCAGCTTGAGCTGGATATTCCCATGCTCAAGGAGGAGGTCGATCACCTGATCAATGTTCGGCCGGATGTGATTCCGTTTCTCGAAGCCCTCAATAAGGTGGCCAAGCGACGTGTGCTGGTGACCAATGCGCATGGCAAGAGCCTGGCGTTGAAAATGCGCAAAACCCCGATCGGGGAGCATCTTGATGACGTGATCTGCGCCCATGACGTGGGCATGGCCAAGGAGCAACCCGAATTCTGGCACCGTTTGCATGACAGGATAGGATTTCACCGCGAGAACACGCTGCTGATCGATGACAGCCTGAAAGTGCTGCAAGCAGCGGATAATTACGGCATAGAGCACTTGCGGGCGATACTCAAGCCGGATTCAAGGTCTCCGCAGGTTGACAACGAGCATTACCCGCGCATCGACAGGTTTTCGGATATTCTGCCTTGATCATACTGTTTCAAGGGTATTGATTTCAGCGAAACTGCTATCATTACTACACTATGGAAAAAGAACCAGTTAGCCGCATCAAACAGGCCATGAACAGCAAAAACCAGAATATTGTTGTCGATGTCGACACGCTTTATATTGAGTCGGAATCCTCACCTGAGGCCGATCAGTACGTTTTCGCCTATACCATCACGATCAAGAACGAGGGCTCGGCAGCTGCCCAGTTGCTGACGCGCCACTGGGTCATTACCGATGCTAACGGCCAGGTGGAAGAAGTGCGTGGCGACGGCGTCGTGGGTGAGCAGCCGAATCTAAAGCCCGGCGAAGGTTTTCAGTACACCAGCGGCACCGTGCTGAAGACACCGGTCGGCACCATGAGCGGCACCTACCAGATGGTATCGGAAGACGGCTCCAGCTTCGATGCACAGATTCCTGAGTTCATGCTGTCGAGTCCACGCACCCTGCACTGACTGGTTTCTGCAGCCTGGAGCCTGACCACTGCCGCAATCCTGGCCCGTGAGCTAAACGGGTGCCGACTCCCAACCCCGCATTATCCCCTCCGGACATGCGATAACCTCACATCATGGGTTATCCTCGCTGTGTCAGTACAGTCTTGAAATGTTGCAGTAGCCTCAGGGGGAAGAAGATGCGTTTCACTAAATTTCTGCCGCTCGTCGCGGTATTCGGTTTTTCATTGCAGTTCAGCCCGGCGGTATATGCGGAACAGCCGCTGACCTATAACCGGGTCGATTTCGAAGTCATGGTGCACGAGGAAGTCGACAACGACGAGATTACGGTGACCATGGCGGTCGAGAGAAAAGGGCAGAAGCCATCTGAACTGGCCGCCGAGATTAACAATGCCATGACGGCCGCGATCGAGGAAGCGGGCAAAGTAGACGCGGTGCGCGTCAAGACCGGCAATTACGCGGTGCGGCCCGTGTACACGCGTGACAAACGGCTCGAGCACTGGAGCGGTTCCCAGACCCTCGTTCTCAACAGCCGCGACAGTGCGGCGATGGCCGGACTGATGCAGACCTTGCAGCAGACCATGCAGGTTAAATCGACCCGTTACTCGGTGTCCCGGGAACAGCGCAGTGAAGTACAGGAAAAAATGATCATGCTCGCACTGGCCCGTTTTCATCAACGCGCGGCGCTGGTCTCTGATGGCCTGGGTTTTCAGAAGTACCGCCTGGTTAACGTCAACGTAAGAACGCAGGGCGGCGGTGGCCCGGCGCCTGTCTATGCCATGGCAATGGAACAGGCCTCCAGCAGGGCAGCGCCACCGGCGCTGGAAGGCGGCTGGTCAGAGCTCAGGGTGATCGTCTCCGGAACCATTGAAATGGAAGTGGCAATCTAGGCTATGCCGGGTGGCTCCTGCAACATCCCGTATAGCGTGTGCAGGTGACTACCGGGGCCGGCTGCGCCGGTTATGATTGAAGAGCGGGGTACAAACGACCAGGATACCCCCTCGCTGCGACGTGTCCTCGGTCTGCCCCTGATTACGCTGTATGGCATCGGCACGATACTGGGTGCCGGCATCTATGTACTGATTGGAAAAGTCGTCGCCGCCAGCGGCATTTACGCACCCGTTTCCTTCCTGATCGCTTCGCTGATCGTTGCATTCAGCGCCTTTTCCTACGCCGAATTGTCTTCACGCTATCCTCGTAGTGCAGGTGAGGCGGTATACGTCATGAAGGCATTCGGCAAGGACTGGCTCTTCACCCTGGTCGGGCTTGCCGTGGTGCTGACAGGCGTCATCTCTTCAGCAACCATTGCTACCGGATTCGTCGGTTACATGGAACTGTTCCTCGAGGCACCTGAATGGCTCATCATCCTCGTGCTGGTTCTGTCTCTCGGCGCGATTGCCGCCGTTGGCGTGGCCGAATCAGTTGTACTGGCCGGCATAATCACCTTGATTGAAGTTGCGGGCATCGTACTTGTCATTAGCGTGGCGGCAGACGGAATAGACTTCCAGGCAGTTAAGCTGGACGAATTCTTGCCAGACCTGTCCGCTCCTGTCTGGCTGGGCATCACGACCGGGGCCTTCCTGGCGTTCTATGCGTTCATCGGCTTCGAAGACATGGTCAACATGGCCGAAGAGGTGCGAGATCCATCGCGCGTGATGCCCACATCGATCATCATTGCCCTGCTGGTGACCACGTTTCTGTATTTCGCAGTAGCCTTCACTGCCGTCAATGCCTTGCCGCTGGACGTGCTGGCGGGGTCGGATGCCCCGTTTGCCGAGATTATCCAGCGCCATTCTGATATCCCAGTGTCACTGATGGGGATTATCAGCCTGGTGGCCATCATCAACGGCGCGCTTATCCAGATTATCATGGGTGCGCGGGTGCTCTACGGCATGGCAAGACAGGGCAGGGCGCCAGCCATGTTTGCCCTGATTCATCCCTGGACGAGGACACCGTTGCAGGCAACGGCAGTCGTCACTCTGGTGGTGCTGATCCTCGCACTATGGCTGCCGATCGTGACTCTGGCAAGCATGACCAGTTTGGTCGTGTTGTTGATCTTTACCCTGCTCAACCTGTCGCTGTTGCGTATCAAGTATCTCGAGAACAGGGGGCAGACTGCAGTTAAAAGCAGCATCAATGTGCCGATGGTCGTTCCGTTGATTGGTGCCCTGCTTTGCGTGGGATTTGTGTTGCTGCAACTTCCCTGGAAATAACTGCATCTCAGCG
>JARFQC010000006.1 GCA_029287965.1 Arenicellales bacterium | reverse complement strand
CGGGATGACTATGACCGTGCAGAGAGGCTGCAGAAACAGGCGATCGACCTGTTAAAAACGTCCGAGTCGACAGATCCCCGCCAGCTTTCAATGCTGTTGGACAACCTCGGTACGATATATGCCGCACAGGAACTCTATCGCAGGGCGGTAGGCAGCTTTGAGGAAAGCCTGGCAGTCCGGGAGGAGGGGTTGGGCAGTTGCAACCTGCTCGTTGCGGTCAGTCTCAACAAGCTTGCGACACTGGCCGTACAGCTTGATGAACCCGGCAGAGCCGAAGCACTGCTGAAGCGCTCTTTGACAATCGCGCAAAAGGTATCCGGGCCGGATCATGCCAACAGCGCTGCCGTTATGAGCAACCTTGCCGAGCTTTACCAGCAGGCATCACGCAATGACGAGGCCGAGGCCATGTACCTGGCCGCGATCGACATATGGAATAAGTCCTCGGGGGAAGACCCGATGCGGCAGGTAATTGGCCAGAATGCACTGGGCAGGCTGTATCTCGGTGAGCAGCGCTATGAAGAGGCCAGGGTACAGTTTGAACAGGTGCTGGCCCTGCTGCAGCGGTACTACGAATCGGATCATCCTTACGTTCAGCAGGCACTGAGCAATCTCGGTGTCCTCGACGAGGAACTCGGCAATCAGACACAGATTGAAAATATGTATGACGCCCTGGTGCGTGAATTCAATTTACAACTGCAGCGGCACGACGCTTTGACAGCAACGATGCCCGCTGTCGATACTGACTCGACACCCCAGTAAGCGCCTATCCTGATCCAAGGATGGAAGCGTTGAGGGAAAACTGCTGAGTTAAACAAACGTATCGAAGGGCTGGATCGTAACGGACTCACCCGCGGCAATGCCGTCACAGTCTTCCGGCAGCAGGATGAAACAGTTTGCCCTGCTCATGGACATCAGCACACCTGAGCCCTGTTTGCCGGTCTTGCCGACGCTGAACGTTCCTGCTTCATCCTGCCGGTAGATGCCGCGTTGAAACTCGTAGCGGCCGGGGCGTTTCCTAATCCCGGATTCGCTCGTTGCCGTCAAAAGCAGGGGTTCGCTCACGTGGCCGCTGACCAGGTATTTCAGCGCAGGTTGGACAAACTGGTAGAAGGTCACCATGACGGCGACCGGATTGCCGGGCAGGCCGAAGAAGCGGCTGTTGCCGATGCGACCGTAGGTCAGCGGTCGGCCGGGCTTCATGGCAATCTTCCAGAAATCGATAGCCCCGGTTTCCTCGAGCACCGGCTTGATATAGTCTGCTTCGCCGACTGATACACCGCCGGATGTGATCACCACATCAGCCATGTCCGCAGCCTCGGTCAATGCGGTGCGCACCGCACCGGCGTCATCGCGGACGACACCCATGTCCAGCAGGTCCACGTCCAGGCGCTTGAGCATGCCATACAGGCTGTAGCGATTGCTGTCATATACCTCGCCCTCCGCCAGGGGTTCACCGATGGAACGCAGCTCGTCGCCGGTGGAAAAAAATGCCACGCGCGGACGACGGCGCACCCTGACTTCGCCGATGCCCAGCGAAGCCAGTATGCCCAGGTCGGCGGGTGTCAGGGTATGGGGCGTGTGCAGAACGGTACCGCCCGCGGCAATGTCTTCACCTGCCTGGCGCACATTCTGGCCAGCGCTATGTCCACCATCAATGCGAATATGATCGTCACCTACACGTTGAATGTGTTCCTGTATGACCACGGTATCCGTGCCCTCGGGCATTACCGCACCGGTCATGATGCGTATGCACTCACCGGTCCGGCATTGTCCCCGGTAGGGGGCGCCGGCATAGGATTTTCCGGCGACGTGAAAGGTCTTGTCACCGGAGCGGGGGAGTCCACTGCCTGCCAGGGCATAGCCGTCCATTGCCGAGTTGGTATGTCCCGGTACGGAGACGGGCGATACGATATCTTCCGCGAGCACCCTGGCCAGGGCATTGCGTAGATTAAGTTTTTCACTCGCTGAAATAATGCTGAAATCATCAATAATTCGCTGGCGCGCTTGTGCAACGGTCAGCATTGATGACTCCGGTACCGTATCGCTGCAGGATGCCGAGCGGATGACACTGCTCATGACTGGCCGGCTCCGCCAATCGAATAGGCAGGTGCTGCGCCAATCACTGCATCGAGGATGAACTGTACGATCCGATCCGGATTATTCAGGTCGAGCTTCGGCAATCCGTTGCTGCTCTCCGCTATCGGTGCATCGGATGCCACGGCGATGACGTCGGGATCATCGGGAAACAGCAGCGGTTTGTTCAGCGCCGGTCGGTGCAGTTCAATCTTCCTGAAGTGTTCATGCTTGAAGCCTTCCACCAGCACCAGGTCGAGCGTTTCCATGTCGAGCCCGGCAAGCGCATCGGCCAGGGAAGGCTCCTCGTTGCCATGTTCGAATTCAGTTATGTGGGCCATGCGCTTACGTGATGCGATCAGCATCTGGCTGGCCCCGGCTTCGCGCAGTACATAACTGTCCTTGCCGGGGTGGTCTATATCGAAGCTGTGATGGGCGTGCTTGACGACACCCACCCGCAGCCCCTTCGTCTTCAACATGGGCAGCAGTTTAGCCAGCAGGGTGGTTTTGCCTGTCCCGCTCCATGCACAGAAACCGACCATGGGCACGCTTGCATCTTTCATGTCATCTGTTCTCTGTCGAGGAGTGCTCGTTTATCGTCCTCGGTGTTGATATTGAAGAAGGTTTCACGCACATCCGAAAAGTCGGCCAGTGCGGTATTGTGCCGTGCATACCAGATGTCTATCTTGCGTTCTCCGCCATCGAGAAAGTCCTGCAGGTCCGGCAGCAGCGAGCGGGTAATCAGGGCGTAGACGGGCTGCATGCGTTTTCCGTCATGTGCCACGGCTATATCGGCATTTTCCTGCTCGAGCGCCTCGACCAGCCGGTTCACCAGGTCGGCCGGGACAAACGGGCCGTCGCAGGGCAGGGTGACGATGAAATCCGTATCGCAGGCGGTCATGGCGGCTGCGAAGCCGGCCAGCGGTCCCTGGTAGCCGGTCATCTCGTCACTGACGACACGGTGTTTATAGGCGGCATACACGTCGCAGTTGCGATTGGCGTTGATAATGATTTCATCTGCCTGGCCGGCCATGGCCGCGAGGATATGCTCGATCAGGGGTTTGCCTTCGATCTGCACCAGGCCCTTGTCCAGCCCCCCCAGCCGTTGTCCCCGGCCACCGGCCAGGATTACAGCGGTGACATCGTTTTGAATCAATGAGTTCATGCCTGCTTGTGGTGTGCCTGTTGTAACGGAAATGCGGAAACGTTATCCGGCTTGTCGGCACCGATGTGAGTGAGCCGGCCGCCTTCGAGCTTGAGCAGTTTTTCAGCAAAGGGCTGGAACTGCAAAATATCATGGCTGGTGATCACGATCGCCATGCCCGCATCCTTGAGCTGGCGCAGCAGTGCGTGGGTGCGCAGACGGGACTCCTGGTCCATGTTAGCCGTTGGTTCATCAAGTAGCAGCACGGCAGGGGCTCTCAGCCAGGCCCTTGCCAGCGCAACTCTTTGCGCTTCACCGCCCGACAGGCTGGTGGCGTCGGCCGATGCAAGATCTTCGAGTCCTGCCCATTGCAGCGCCTCATCGACATGCTTACGCCTGTTAGCCGGAGACGTGTTGCGCGGCAGGCCATAGGCAATGTTTTTCCTGACACTGGCATCGAACATGTAGGGGTGCTGATGCAGGTACATGACCTTCTCCTGCAGTACGTTTTTGCAGCGTCGCCATTTCATTTCGCCCAGCCCGATGTTCATCGTTCCATGGTCGGGTCTGAGCAGGCCCGCCATGATCTTCAGCAGGGTTGTCTTGCCGGCGCCATTGGCACCGCACAGCAGCAGGCATTGCTCTGCATGCAGCGAAATATCCACGTCGTCGAGAATGATGCGCCTGCGGTAACGCTTGCGTATCCCGGAGAACTGAATGTTGACGACCGGATTCATACAGCGAAACGCCCCTTGCCCTGAAAGTAGTGCAGCATGCCATTGAGGGCAAAGGCCAGCAACAGCAGGACGATACCCAGTGCAATACCCTGGCTGAACTCACCCTTGCTGGTTTCCAGGGCAATGGCCGTCGGTATGTTGCGCGTGTAGTGGAGAATGTTCCCGCCCAGCATCATTGAGGCTCCGACTTCGGCGATAATGCGACCGTAGGCCGCCAGTAGAGCCGCCAGCAGGCCGAAGCGTACTTCATGCATCACGGTCAGGACCGATCTCAATAATCCGGCACCCAAGGTACGGGCGGTTTCCCAGGCACGGCGATCGGCCGCCTGGAGGGCAGAATGCCCCATGGCGACAAGGATGGGAACGCACAAGGCGATCTGGCCCATAACCATTGCGCTCTGGGTGAACAGCAGCTTCCAGTCACCCAGCGGTCCCTGGCGTGACAGCACCAGGTACAGGGTAAGGCCGACGACCACGGCAGGAACGGACAGCAGGGTACTGAAAGCAGAGATCAGCAGGCGGCGCCCCGGGAAGTGTCCATAGGCAAGTGCAAACGCAATGAGCAGGGAGGGCGGGACGGCAATCAGCAGGGCCGTTGTCGATACCCTGAACGAAATGCCAATGATGTTCCACAGTTCACTGTCGCCTGATACGAGCAGTTGCATGGCATCAAGGGTGGCACTGTTGAGCGAGTCCATAGTGTTGTCGGGGCTAGCGGATCGTTTTTGCCTGTTCCTTGTCCCTTGCCAGCAGCGAGGAATCGGCCGAAGGCGTGAACAACTGGCTGCCGGCCAGGCGGTAACTGCCGATGTGCTGTTGCCCGGCTGGAGAAGTAATCCAGTTTATCAGCGCCATGGCGCCGGCGTGATTTATGTCCGGATAGTTCGCTGGATTGACCGCGATGATGCCGTAAGGGTTGAACAGGCCCGGGTCGCCTTCGAATACGATTTTCAGCGGTGACTTATCGCTGTATGCCAGCCAGGTTGCACGGTCGGTGAGCGTGTAGGCGGACAATTCGCCTGCCATCTGCAGAACCTTGCCCATGCCCTGTCCGGCTTCACGATACCAGCTGCCCACGGGCTTGATGGAGGCGTCTTTCCACAGTGACAGTTCTTTCTTGTTGGTACCCGAATCGTCGCCCCTGGAGATGAAAAGTTGCGATTCAGCGGCAATTCGTGCCAGCGCAGTGCTACCACTGGTGCCTGTTGCGGCGTTGGCCGGGTCGGATTGGGGGCCGACAATGACGAAGTCGTTGTACATGACATCGCGGCGCTGCACACCGGAACCTTCACTGACGAAGGCCTGTTCGGCAGCAGGTGCATGCACGAGCACCACGTCGACATCACCATCGCGTCCCATTCGCAGGGCCTTTCCGGTTCCTACCGCGATGACATGGACGCGGTAACCGCTGTCCTGCTCAAAGCGAGGCAGCAGGTGCCTGAGCAGACCAGAGTTTTCCGTGCTGGTTGTGGTAGCAAGGCGAACAGGTATCTCATCTGTTGTGTTGGCCGCTTGCGCCATCGCAGGTAGGAAAATAAAGCTGCCCAGCAGCATACGTGAAAAGATATTGATGAATCGCATGATGAACGCCGTATGAGAAAATGATGTTCATTACTTTACGCAAGATTGATGCCATACATATTATGCATCTATTAACAGGCTTACGGGCACGACGCGCAATCATGCTGGGAAATTTTGTCGCAGTCAGCATCGGGCAACTGGTTCATTTAGTCCAAATATCTTGCCTCTCAAGTGATTTATGGTATGTTGGCTGGCTCATTCAATAGAAAAATAACGATAATTTTCCACGAAAGGAATCTT
>JARFQC010000242.1 GCA_029287965.1 Arenicellales bacterium | reverse complement strand
GATCACGGACGGTGAATCAGGTTATGAATTGCCGGTGGTCGGCAAGCATGCCGTGATCAGGGATGCATGGATGGAACGGATCATCATGCTCGGCAATGATGCAGCAGTGCGTCAGCGTATCGGCCAGTATGCCCGGCAGGCCATGCTGGACAATGATTTCCAGCTCTACGTCACGAAGTTTGAAGCCGTGCTGGAAAAAGCCCTGCGCGCCAGGCAGGCCAACGCCTGATCAGTAAGCCTGCTTCAGGTACCACTCGCTTGCCTCATCGAGACCATCACACACCGTGTATGTCGGCGAGTAACCGATCAGTTCAGCCGCTTTACTGATGTCGGCAAGGGAGTGGCGCACGTCACCGGCGCGGAAATCCCGGTAGACCGGTTTGCTGTCGCTGCATTCGGGGTGCCAACGCGCCACGCGTTCCCTGATCAGGGCATACAGTTCGTTGAGTGTGGTGCGCTGGCCATAGGCGATATTGTAGACCTGGTTGGCGGCATCAGGTTTTTCCGCCATGGCTGCCATCAGGTTGGCCTGCACGCAGTTGTCGATGTAACAGAAATCCCGGCTGGTCTCGCCGTCGCCATTGATGAAGGCCTCTTCACCCTTTATTAACGCCGCAAACCATTTCGGAATGACGGCGGCGTAGGCGCCGTTCGGGTCCTGGCGGCGACCGAAGATGTTGAAGTAGCGCAGGCCGATGACACGGTAATCGTAGGTACGGGCAAAGACTTCGGCATACAGCTCATTGACCAGCTTGGTGACCGCATAGGGTGACAGCGGACTGCCAATTTTGTCCTCCACCTTGGGCAGGTCGGGATGGTCGCCGTAGGTCGAACTGGACGCGGCATAGACGAAACGCGCTACGCCGGCGTCCTTGGCCGCCGTCAGCATATTGAGGAAGCCGCTGATGTTGTTCTCATTCGTGGTGACGGGGTCTTCAATGGATCTCGGCACCGAGCCGAGTGCGGCCTGGTGCAGCACGAAGTCGGCCTCGCGACAGGCCTCGTTGCAGGTCTCCCGGTCGCGTATATCGCCCTCGATCAGGCGGAAGCGCTGCCACTGTTCCTCGCTGACCAGCGATTGCACTTCATCGAGGTTGTGAAAGTAGCCGGTGGAGAAGTTGTCCAGGCCGATGACATGCTGATCCAGCCTGAGCAGGGTTTCCAGTAGATTCGAACCGATAAAGCCCGCAACCCCTGTGACCAGCCAGCGGCGTGGTGTTTCCCTGAGTGCCGCCTGGACTGACGTGTAAGCGTCCATTACAGGCGGCCGTCCGTGTCTTCTGCCGGGAACATGTACTTGACGTCGAACAGCACGTGCTCTGTCCTGCCCAGTTGTCTCAGCCGGTCGATGCCCATCTCGGCGAACTGGCGATGGGGCACGGCAAGGATTATGGCGTCGTACTTGCCGGCTACGGGCTGTTCGATCGGCATAAAGCCATATTCCTCTCGGGCCTCTTCGCGATTGACCCAGGGGTCGTAGACATCGACGTTGGCATGCAGCTCGCAAAGGTGATCTATGATGTCGATGACGCGCGTATTACGCAGGTCGGGACAGTTTTCCTTGAAGGTCAGGCCCATGATGAGAATTTTTGAATCCACGATATGAATGCGCTTCTGGGTCATCATACGGGTGACCTGGTCGACCACGTAGCCACCCATGTTGTCGTTGATACGTCGCCCGGCCAGGATCATTTCCGGGTGAAAGCCGACCTCGGTGGCCTTGTGCGTGAGGTAGTACGGGTCTACGCCGATGCAGTGGCCGCCGACCAATCCCGGGCGGAACGGCAGGAAGTTCCACTTGGTGCCCGCCGCCTTGAGGACCTCTTCGGTGTCTATGTCCAGGCGTGCGAATATCATGGCCAGTTCGTTGATCAGGGCAATGTTGACGTCGCGCTGGGTGTTCTCAATGACCTTCGCGGCTTCGGCGACCTTTATCGAGCTTGCCAGGTGGGTGCCGGCAGTAATCACGTTGCGGTACAGATCATCGATCTGGCGGGCGATCTCCGGTGTCGAGCCCGAGGTCACCTTCTGAATGGTGGTTACACCATGCTCCTTGTCACCCGGGTTAATGCGTTCGGGACTGTAGCCGACATAGTAATCCTCGTTGAATTTGAGTCCGGACCGGGCCGACAGGATGGGCACGCACACTTCTTCCGTGGCACCGGGGTAAACCGTTGATTCGTAGATGACCGTGTCGCCCTTGCCGAGCACTTCGCCAACCGTTTCGCTGGCCTTGCGCAGCGGTGTCAGGTCGGGGCTTTTGTATGCATCAATGGGTGTCGGGACTGTGACGATGTAGACATTGGCCTTCGACAATGCATCCGGGCTGGATGTGTACGTCAGCCTGGAAGCGGAAGCGAGTTCTTCCGCTGTAGCTTCCAGGGTGCTATCAATACCGGACTCAAGTTCCGCAATGCGATCAGCGTTTATATCGAAACCGATGGTGTTGTATTGCTTGCCGAATTCTACCGCCAGTGGCAGGCCGACATAGCCCAGGCCTATGACGGCGAGCGTTGTATTTTCAGGATTCATGGCAACCGCTAGTTAATCAAGCCACTGATGGCGTGGAGCGGGTATAATACCGAATCACCTCAAACCAGGACAGCGCCGCCCGTTTATGAAAATCCTTCATACTGAAGCCTCGCAGGGCTACGGCGGTCAGGAAATGCGCATCGTCAACGAGGCTAAGGGAATGATGGATCGCGGCCATGACGTGCAGCTGGTTTGTCCTCCGGACGCGCAGATAGCAGACCTCGC
>JARFQC010000184.1 GCA_029287965.1 Arenicellales bacterium | reverse complement strand
GCGCAGCACACGCAGCACTCTGAGCACGCGCAGCACCGCAAGCGGGCCGCTCGTGGGTACCAGTGCGATGCCGACGATAATGAAGTCGAAGACGTTCCAGGGCTTGCGGAAAAACTGCCAGCCGGAGGCGACCAGTTTCAGTGTTATCTCGATGACAAAGGCCGCCAGGATAACCCTGTCGATGATCAGCAGCACTTTGCCGAAATGCTGCAGGACAACGGTCGATGTTTCCAGGCCGAGCGTGATCGCATTCAGTATGATCAGCCCGATGATGAAATGCTGAACCCTGTCGGAGTAGATCCAGTTGTGTATAGTTTGCCGCAGCGATGGCTGCCGGACTGAGCCGTCCATGTGGTCTCCGGGGGAAGCTTGTCTATCAGAAATCAGGCGCTATTCTAGTCAGCCATGGCATCGGTATAAAGACTGCAGCTATCCGGTTATCGCTCCGTGCAGGACATGTGTATCTCTGTCCGCTCGGCCGGTGCGGCAATGACGCATTCCTGCTTGCCGCAGTTGCAGTGCAGCAGTCCTTTCACCTGCTTGATCTTCTGTACCTTGCGTTTCTTGTGTGGCGGCACCGGATCGGTGACTTCCAGGGTGACTTTTTTAAAGGCGTCCTTGCACAGACAGCCCTTCGGGAAGTCGCTTTCTGCCTGTGCCGATACGGTGAGGCTCAGCAGCGATGCGAACAGGAATGAGGTAAGTATGCGTTTCAGAGTCATGTCGTTCTCCCGTTGATTGCCAAGAATTTGTGTATTTTAGCCAATTACAGCCGTGCTGACAGGTGATCGATGATGCCTGTCCCTGACGAATGGTCGCAGGCGCCCGACGGATTACAGGCATTATTTGTACAGCGGTCTAAAATTAGAGTTGTGTCACCCAATAGATGAAGAGATAAAAATGTCCTTATTCAAAAAGCCAAGTCTTGATACCAGCAGCATCGTACAGTACGTCGATAAGAAGGCGCGCTTGTTCAAGGCTAAACGCGACCATGCCAAGCACGGCGAGCATGTACATTATTTCAGCAAGCGTGAAGTCAACACCCCAGGGCTGGACCCACACTGCAAGGTTTGCGGCATGCAGCTCTCCGAATTGAGCCTGGAGCGCAAGCTCGAAGCCGCGACAGCACGTTTCAGGGCCGCCCGGGAATCCATCAAGGATCGCATCGAAGCGCGTTAAAGTGCCCGGCGCAGCGCGCCGGCCAGCCCATCCGGATCGCCGTCACCGGCATCCAGCAGACCATGGCGGACCAGGAAGTCGATGATGACCAGGTTGCAGTTCGGCTTGAATTCCTCACTCTCCCTGACGATCTCCTTGACCGCTTCAACCGGCATCAGTTCGAATGACTCCACTTCCCCGTCCGTGCATACAGGCATGAAGGTTGCGGGCAACTCCAAATCGTAGCAATACAGAATGTCCGGCTTGATGCCTTTTGCGGTTTCCGCCAGGTAGCTGACTTCGCCGACCGTTACAGAGGACGCGGCAAGTTCTGCCGGCATGCCTGCCTCTTCCATGCATTCCTTGAGCAGGTTCTCGTGCAGACCGGTATGCCAGGGCAATCCGCCGGCGACCAGGTTATCCAGCCGTCCGGGAAAAATCCGCCGGTCACGGGCACGCCGCGCTATCCACAAGTGCAGACCTGTATCCTGCCTGACGTATCCGTTCAGGTGCTGACCGAAACAGCGTATGCCGAAGTAGGCGGCCGAGCTGCGGTCGATGACCATCATGGCGTGATCACGGCTGCCCGGCGTGACGGGGTAGGGCTCGCTCAGGTAGTGGTCGATTACGCCGGCTGATACAAGTGCACGAATGACGCTATCCACGGCCTCGCTGCGCTGTTCAAATTCTGCCAGGTCGGGAGAGAGGCGAATCGTGTTGCGTTCGTGGATGAAAAGTTCGGGCCATGCAGAGAGTTCGTCGGCGAAGCCGGGCTTCAGCCAGCCAACCTGACGGCCATCGATGATAAATGGCAGGTAACCGCTGGTATCGGCGTTATTGCATGCGTTGATGCGGTCTGCGAATGACATCGTGCAAACCTATCATGCTCACTGTCTGGTGCAAGCCCTAGTGGGTATTCATTTGCGGGCCGTGCGGAGGGATGTCGTTTTCAAAGAATATATCGTCTGCAAGAAAGAGTTCGAGCCGGTACATGGCCAGTGCCAGCGCGTCACGCATGCGGTCCGGGACCGGACCGGGAGGGTGTTTTTCCCAATCTGCAATCAGGTCCTGCCAGAAATGGATTTCTTCACGCAGCTGGGCTTCCTTGGGGTCAAGGATGATCCGCTTATTGTCTACCACGTCGTCAATCCTCCTTCTGATGCCTGCAGCAGTCTACTCAGGCATAGGGAAGGCCAGTCTAGAACGAGCGATGGCTGATGTGCTTGACGGCAGACGCCATTTGTTTGACTAAGTGGTCAGAATAGTAAAAGCCCCGTCAGATGCGAACGGGGCCTTCAGTCTCGAGATGTGCCCGGAGTGTGCTAGTAGTTTCCGATATAGCCCGGGATGGCCGGTGCTGACCTGGATGTCGTGACACTGAACACCGCGAATTCTGCGATTTCGCTGCTGCCCAGGTGAGTGGGATTGTGATGGAAGGCCCCTGAATCCTGGTACCGATACATGTCGGATAAGGCAACATCAACGTGCTTTTCCGGAGTTCCGGACAGGTCTATCTGATAGGCGCTGCGGTCTTCGTCAAGGTAGGCGTCATCGAGTCCGATCTCGGATGCCTGGATGCTGAAAGGTATCGCCAGCAGGCTGGCACTCGCAATTGCGTGGATGATTTTTTTCATTGTTACGTCCTCAGTTTATGTGTTGTATAAATCCAGGAAGTGATTCTGTTCCTGTTGCATCTGAGACCGCCGGGGCCGCGAAAGTATTGCAAAAATAAACAAAAAACTTCTGCTGAAAATCGTTGTCAAAGGCGCCGGTCATAACTAATAAATAACATTATGATGATCTTTTAACTAATTGATTAAATATATAAAAAAATTCATTTTTACTGCCGCCATCATGCTGCCGGCTGCGCCGGCCAGTGCAGCCGGGGCTTACCATTACCAGTGTGCAGGCGGTGATGGATTTGCACTTACGGCAGTCTTCGTTCCCGCTAAAAAACCATATGCCCGGATCACTTATCAGGGGCGTGAACTCAACTTGAACCAGGTGCCTGCCGGCAGCGGCGCGAAGTTCCTGTCGCAGGTAGGCAGCGACAATCACACCCATGTTTTCTGGACCCGGGGTGACAGGGCGATGTTCGAACAGGATGGCAAGACCATGCAATGCGCGATGATGGCGACACAAGTTAATCAGTAATGTGAGCTACTCCACAGTACTGTACCCGCCGTTGTAGTAATGTCTGTACCAGGCTCCAGGGATCGTGAGCCTGAATTCAATTCGCTATTGCACAAGGAGGTGCAGCATGAAGCTATTTATTATCCTGGTCTTTTTCTCACAGACGGCTTTCGCAGCGGAGATCGTCACCCGATGGACCGATGCCGACGGCCGGGTACACTACGGAGACCGGGCCCCTGCTGATGACGTTGAATCGCAAACCCGCCTCGTCATAGAAGACACCTACGACGAAGCATCCTACCAGGCGGCCAGCCGTCGCTATGAACTGTACGAGCAGGAACTCAAGGCGCGTGAAAAGCAGCGGCGCAAGCTGGAAAAGGAAGCCCGTCGCGCCGGCCGCAAGCCGCCACTGACTGACGCCGACAAGTACGAGCTCTCCATGGAACGGCAGGAGCGGATGGAGCGGGAGGAACTGCAGCGCAAGCGGGAGCGCAGGGCGGCGGTCCGGCGCAAGTGGAAGATGGACTGCCATGACCCGGCCAATGCAGGGAAGATCGCGTGTCGCTGATTATCGGCGAGCATGAGTGCTGCCGACAGGGATGCCCGGTTGCAGGGGCGCGGTATTCTCGGGTAAGAATAAATGGCAGCGCTTACCCGGGCCTGCAACAGGCGGTGTACAGTCGCAGTCAGTAACGGCCGTGCTGCTTGTAGATATAGTTGTTCATCTCGACATGCTCACTGTTCATCTTGCACAGTATGTCGTGCACCGTCCGCGTGATCGCCCGCATGACCTTGTACATCAGGTCGGGATCTTCCTTGATGAAGTCCTCGAAGTCATCACGACACAGGGTGTAGGCAATGCACGTGCCGACGGCTCTGAGGCTCGCGCTGCGGGGCTTGCCGTCGAGGAAGCCGAGTTCCCCGGCCATGTCGCCAACCCTGAGCAGGTGGAGAGAGATGATGTCACCTGCAATGGATTCAATGACGACTTCAGCCGCGCCACTGATGATGACATAGAGCTTGTTGTCCACCTCGTCTTTCTTGAGCATGTAATCGCCGTCGTTGAGGCCAACTACCGAGGCTTTCGCAGCAAGGGAAGCACACTGGGCTTCCGTGAGCTCGGTGCCGAGGGGGGAATTGGCAACCATTTCCGTTGTGGCGACGAGGTCTTCTACCGTTTCCATTGTCATTGTTATGTCCTCCTTGCAGTTATTATAACCTCAGCGTCTCACAAATGTGATGCCTCGACAATAATGGATGAAACTGCCTGACATCGGTCAGTCAGCGGGTGGGTGAGGTGCCGCGGTGCTGCCGGGCACAGATGCTGCAGCTCTCGGTCTGATCCGGCCTGACCACTTCGCCGCTATTGAGCTTGTCGCGATCTTGCTGGTAACCCTGGTAGTCCAGGCGTGGTGGGCAGTGATCGCCCAGCTCAGGGATACAATGCATGGCGCCAAGGTTCTGGACTGTTTCGAAGCCGGTGCGCCGGGCCGTGTCGGTTGTGCAAGCTGACAATGTGATGGCAATCATGTGTGCTGCAATCACGGAGCCGGTTAATCTCAAAGCAGGAGCCATGTTTTAAGGAAGCTCTGATTTGTTCGCTTTGCGAAACAATCAGATCTCCCTGCAAGGTTTTTAACGGGGGAAGGGTATGTCATATCAAAAGCTTACTGGTTGCCTCATCAGCACCCTTCCCCCGAACCCCCATCCCATGTGAATTAGTCAGAGCTTCCATTATTTTACTGCCGTCGATCGGGTGAGTTGGTCGCATCGTTGCGGATCCGGGTTTGCCGGTATTGAACAGCAACAGCTAGAGGCATGGCAAGTATAGAACAGGTACTCCTGAGAACGGCGGATTGTCGGACGTGAAGTTTCTTCCCGGGTAGTATCCCGGAGTGGTCGCCTGGCTACGAATCACGGCTGCCATGACAATCGTCAGCTACTTGCCGGTGAGATATTCGCCAGCATGCGTTCCGCGATGACCGGGATATGTTCATGCTTCTCGCCGACCACGGCGATGCTGCCATAGCCGGTCGGGTAGATCATGCCGTCGAAGCGGTCTGACTTGATGCCCATGTTTTTTTCGATGTGCTCACCGGGCATCACCAGGACGGTTACCGGCCCGCGGTCACCGTTGACAATCAGGTGGGCACCGGTATTTTTGCGGATCTGGCATTTGCCGGCATAGTTGAGCTTACCGATGCCGTCACCGGCCTGCGTGTTGATTGCCGTCATGATGTTGTCCAGCTTTTCCGCGCTGATGTCATGGGTCTCGTATAGATGGTTAATTTCATCCGTGATGTGATTGAGTACCGTTGTTTCGAGAGCGTCTGCCGTGTTGAGCGGGTTGTCCTGGTGCAGTCCGAGGTAGGTCGCAAGGCCGATGCCGAGCATAACGCCGGCGGCGATCTGCCATATACGGTTCGAGAATGGTTTTTTCCTGTTCCTGCCGGTGTTTATTTCGTCCCGGCTGATGTCTATGATGCGATCCGCCAGCCCGTCGGGGACAGGGTAGGCGAGGGCGGCATCGAGGGCATCGTCGAGTGCAAGCAGGCGCTGCTGTTCCTGGCGGCAGGATTTACAGTGGGAGATGTGCCGGGTCAGGTCCGGCGAATCGCTGCGTGGATCGACCAGCAGTTCACGTCGGCAATCGAGGCAATTCATTTCAGGGTACCTGTGTCGGGTTGTTTCGTTTCCAGCTGCAGCGTTTCGCGCAGCATTCTCCGGGCCCGGCTGAGCCGGGTCATGACCGCATTGGCCGAGATGTCCATGATGGCGCCGATTTCCTCTGCGCTGAAGCCGGCGATCACCTGCAGCATCAGCGGTTCGCGGTATTCTGATTTCATGTCCTGCAGCTGGTTTCTCAGTATGAAGGCTTCCAGGCTGGTGTCTCCCCCGCGCACGGCCACCTCGGGCAGGTCTTCCGGTGGACGTGCTTCCGGCCGCCGGCGTTCATACAGGCGTGCATTCTCCCGGCGCAGTATTGTGTACAGCCAGGCGCGCGCGGAATTGGCTTCGCGCAGGTTGTCGAAGGACTTCCACGCACGCAGAAAGGTCTCCTGCACGAGGTCTTCCGCCTGGGCGCTGTTGTGGCAGAGGCCATAGCCGAATCGGTAGAGCTCGCCGGAAAACGCGCCCACCAGTGATTCAAAATGCTGTTGCTTGGCC
>JARFQC010000218.1 GCA_029287965.1 Arenicellales bacterium | reverse complement strand
CAGCGCCACCAGCAATGGAATGATGACAATTGTCACGGTTTTATTTCTGCCGGTTTCACGGCGTCAGTGGCCGGTGGCTCGGCTGACTGCAGGCTATGTGTATCATCGCTGTTCGCCGCGCTGCGCAGCCTCGCCCCGAGTACCAGGGAAAAACACAGCAAGGCAAAGCTGATCACGATCGCCGTCAGCACGAGTGCCTGCACCAGCGGGTTCGCAGCCGCCGCAGCTGCCGCGTCGTCCGCCGTTTCCAGCAGCGGCGGTGTCACGGATGCGAACCGGCCAGCGGCAAATACGACGAGGTTGGTGCCGGCACCAAGCAGGGTCAGACCGATGACGACCCGGAACAGGTCCCGTGACAGCATAAGGTAGACCGCTGCTGCGACCACGACAGAAATCGATAACAGCAGGACAATCGTCATGCGGTATCACCCTCGTCATTTAACAACGCAAGCAGGTACAGGCTGAATGCCCCCCAGACGGCCGCGTAGACGCCCACATCAAAAGCCAGCACGGTTGATAACTTGTACGTAGTGAACCCGAGATCGATGTTCCACCAGGCGTGGGTCAGGAATGGCTGCCCACTGAACAAAGCCGGCACGCCGCTTGCCAGGGCCAGCAGGATACCGAAACCGGTCAGGGGCAGCGGCGCCAGCGGCATGGCGCGCTGTGCCCGGTCGCAACCGTAGACAATCGCCATCAGCGACGTGGCGGCCACGGCAACAAGACCGGCGATGAATCCACCACCGGGTGCGTTGTGTCCGCGTAGCAGGATCCACAGGGACACGGCAATCATCAGCCAGTAGACCATGCGCGCGGTGTATTCGAGCAGTAACGGGCGCTCTGTCATCCATTGCTCCCATGCTTGCGTTTCCTGCGCAGCAATGGCCATGCAGCGATGGCCGAAAAGGCCACGACGACAATTTCGCCGAAGGTGTCGAGGGCACGAAAATCAACCAGGATCACGTTGACCACGTTCTGTCCGTATGCCTCCGGCAGACTCTTTTCGGCGAACCATAGCGGCATGCCCAGATCGGCTGGCAGGCTGAACATCTGCAATAGCAGAATGAACGTCCCGGCTCCGGCTGCCACGGCGATCAGGGCATTGCGTACACGTGGTTCGGTGTAGCGGATCGGCACGCCGTATCGTGTCAGCACGGTAACGGCGACCACGACCAGTACGGTTTCAACCATGAACTGGGTAAACGCCACATCCGGTGCACCGGCGAACAGGAACAGCACTGCGCTGCCGTAGCCGACCAGGCCGATGGACATCAGCAGGGCCATGCGGTTGTGCATGAAAGGTGCAGCCAGTGCCCCGGCCATGATCAGCACCGCGGCAGCCCCCAGGGACCAGGCCTGGTCGCGCCATCCGCCTAAATCGCCGGGCATGCCGGGCCATCCCGGTTCAATGACAAGCCAGGCCCCGCTGGCGATGCCCAGCATGGCTAGCAGGGTCACACGCATGTAGCTGTCCAGGCGGCCATGCTGCAGTAAGCGGGTATGCCATGCCGCGAGACGGGGCAGCCCCTTCAGCAGGCGATCGAAAAATCCGGCGCAACTGAAGCGTTCAAGTATGGAAAAGCGCTCGAGAAAACGGTGCAGTCTTTCCCAGAACACGAACAGCAGGACACCGATCAGCAGGGTAATCTCGGCGACCGTGATCATGGTGCCCGCCTGTGGCTCTGCGAAGGACGGGGTGAAACTGTTCGACGTGCTGATCGCACGCGCCGCATCAACCAGCACCGGGTCGGCAAAGGTCGGAATGAACTCGAACTCCAGCGCGATGATCGCTATCAGCAACGGGGGCAGGACCATGCGCCAGGAGACTTCCCTGACCTGATCGAAGGCCTGGTTGGCCGGCCCCCAGAACACACGTATGGCCGCTACCGCGGCGACGGCAACGGCTATCGCGTTAACCAGCAGCAAGCCGTAACCCGCCAGGGCCATCAGTTCGGATTCGGCCTTGGCAACACTGGCGACGCTTTTGGCGACATAGCCGAATGACAAGGGCAGTCCGGCCATCGACAGGCTGGCGATCATGGCAGCCGCCGCGGTAAACGGCATTTGCCGGCGCAGCCCCCTGAGGTGGTCGATGCTGCGTGTCCCGGTGGCATGGTCGATACTGCCCGCAACGAAAAACAGCGGCGCCTTGTACAGGGCATGTGCATAGAGGAACGCGACAACGGCCAGGGATGAGGACTCGCCGGGCAGGCCGATAAGCAGCACCAGCGTGCCTAACGCGGATACCGTTGAACGGGCGAGAATTCGTTTCAGGTCGCGTTCACGTAATGCCAGGACCGCTGCCCAGGTGGCCGTGATCGTGCCTACGGCGATCAGGGTGATTTCCCAGAAAAGCAGTTCATTGAAGGCCGGGTCGAGGCGTGCCAGCAGGTAGACGCCAAGCTTCACCATGGTCGCCGAGTGCAGGTAGGCGCTCGCAGGGGTCGGTGCCGTCATGGCATTCGGCAGCCAGAAATGGAACGGAAACTGCGCCGACTTGGTAAAACAGCCGATGAACAGCAGGGTCAGCGCAGCCGGCAGGCGCGGATCGTCGTGCAGCCCTGCTCCCGCTGCGATAACGCCCTGCAGCGACCAGGTACCGGCGATCTGTGACAGCAGGATGAGCCCGCCAAGCAGCGCAAGTCCGCCGCCCATGGTAATGAACAGGGCGGTACGGGCAGATGCGCGAGCCTGTTCGTCGGTGTACTTGAAGCCGACCAGGAAGAACGACACCAGGCTAGTCAGTTCCCAGCACAGGAACAGCACCAGCATGTGATCCGCCGAGACAGCACCGATCATCGCGACCATGAACAGCAGCAGGAGCTTGTAGAAGCGGCCTGCCTGGCGGTCATGCGCCATGTAGCCACTCGCATAGACCAGCACCATGGTGCCGATGCCGGTTATCAGCAGCAGGAATTGTGCCGACAGGCCATCGACATAGAGATCGATACCGAGCTCAAGGCTGGGCACCCATTCGAGCTGGAATTGCCATGGCAGCGGTGTCCGGGAAATTTCCCAGAGCAGGTACCCGAACAGAATCAGTGGAAGGACGGCCAGCCATAGCCAGTCTTTGCCGGCATGCTCCGCCGCGTGTTCGTCACGCATCAACGAATCTCTGTATGTAACGTCGTACCCGCAGACACCGGGACCTTCCTCCGACAAAAATGAACGTGCAGAGGCATGATTGTGACAAACTTTATCGGACGATTACCAGTGCCAATTTGTCAGCTTGCACACGGCAACCAATGGGTCGTCAGGTGCATAAACGGTGAACGGACAAGCGAGTCGTGTTAATCGATCAGCCAGATCAAGGCACTATTGGAGCAGTGAAATGTCAGCCAGTCGGAAGCCTGAATCCAGGCCTGCATAACCATCACTTCACGAGAGTCTTGTGTTTACGAATCGGCCCGGTCAGTTGGCAAGAAACTCGGCACGCGTGTGGATGTTCTCCTTGAAGCATCCGCCCAGGGCCGTCGTGCTGGTCTGCGAGTTCGCATCCATGACGCCGCGTGACTTAACACAGTAGTGGGTCGCATTTATGCTCACGGCGACATCCTGTGTATTGAGCAGAGCCTGCAGAGCCACCAGGATCTGTCGTGTCAGGCGCTCCTGTACCTGCGGGCGGTGTGCGAAGAAACGCACGATGCGGTTGATCTTGGACAAGCCGATGATCTTGTCATGCGGGATGTATGCCACCTTCGCGACGCCGTCGATGGTAACGAAATGATGCTCGCAGGTACTGGTCAGGTCGATGTCCTGTATTTTGACCATTTCGTTTGCACCCATCTTATTGTCGATCAGTGACAGTCTCGGGAAGCTCGAGTAATCAAGGCCCGAAAATATTTCGTTCACATACATTTTCGCAATTCGATGCGGTGTTTCGGTAAGGCTGTCATCACTGAGGTCGAGGCCCAGGGTGCTGACCACGTCCGTCATCAGGTCCTTGATCCGGTGATATTTTTCTGTGTTGTTCAGGCCATTATCGATCATGGGTGTCTCCAGGCCATGTTCGATAAGGGTATTGCGCACGATCAATGCTTCATTGCTAAGTACTGATTCGGATTTCTCATTGCTGCGTTTCAGTGCGACCATCGGGGGTGTCATGAGGCTCTCTCCATAGCATGGGGTGAATTCTGCTGTGCGTCATATTGCATTGACAGGGAAACAGAATCGGCGAACCTCAGTGCATGAGGTTTGTCTATTGTGACTTCGGCAGCCTGCACATCACGATGTGAACTGCAGATATCAAGCACATCAGAAACCAGCTTTTCGAGCAGCAGAAAACGCCCCTGCTCAACATGGCTGATGACCTGCTTGGTAATGGTTTTGTAATTGAGGGCTTCCTCAACGACATCATGCAGAGCAGGTTCCGCTATGCGGTAGGTAATCGTCATATTGATGACGATATCCTGGCGCTTTTCCTTTTCGTCCGGATTGAAACCGATATAGGTGCGCAATCGCAGGTCGCTGACTTTAATCGTGGCAAGTTTATTTTTCATGTTCATGATAAATTGTTGATGTAGTTTGACGATAAGTACATGCCTGTCGAGACAGCGTGATGCTTATGTGAAGAAACGGTGAACTCTCTTAAAACCCACATGCAGACAAACTCCCCTCTCTCTCAAATCGAGCTTTCCGATGCCCAGATCAAGACGTTTCAGCAAGACGGCTTTATCATCGTTCGCGGACTCGCCGACCCTTCGACTTGCAGCAGGATGCGCGATGCCATCGAGACATTTCTGAATCCGCCCCTTGGTCCGGTTGAGTTCGAAGTCGATATCAAATACCCGGGTGCGCCGGACAGCCCCGATTCGCCTGGAGGCAAAACGCCAAGAAGGTTGCTCAATGCCTATTCCAGGGACCCGGTTTTCAGGGACTGGGCCGGCAACGAGTCCGTGCTGCGGATCATCGGGCAGCTGCTGGATAGCAAGGAAATCATGCTGACTCAGAACCATCACAATTGCATCATGACGAAGATGCCGGGTTACAGCAGCATGACCGGCTGGCACCAGGACATCAGGTACTGGAGTTTTGATCGTCCCGAGCTTGTCAACGCCTGGCTCGCGCTGGGAGATGAATATGCCGAGAAAGGTGCGATGCAGTTCATCCCCGGGTCCAGCAGTATAGATCTTGATCTTGATCGTGGCCGCTTCGATGCTGAACTCTTTCTACGTGATGACCTGACTGCGAACCAGGAATTGATCATGCAGGCGGTCAAGGCGGAGCTGTCCGCTGGCGACGTCATTTTCTTTCACTGTCGCACCATGCACTGCGCAAGTGCGAATTCAACCGATCATCCAAAATACTCGGTTGTGTTCAGCTATCACACAGCGGGTAACCAGCCGATACCGGGCACACGATCTTCCAGGCTGGCCAGCATCAAACTGTCCTGATCCGGAGCAATCGAACTACTTCCAGCCCGGCCGCCAGCGAGTCTCATCCTTCAGGTCCTGCCACGACAAGCGGTAGCTGATTCTCGTCAGGACAGCTTCCAGGTCGCAAGTTTGAACACGGTCATTCTCGCCATAGTGCAGTCGGGTCACGAGAAAATGCCGCTCTCTCTGCGAAGGTTTTACTGCCGTCCATTTTGATAACAGTAATTTCTCCGGATTGATTCGGTTCACGGTCGTGGTGTTTCAAAACGGGTGAATCCTGCGCGTTTTCGCGTACACAAAATCATGCCCCGGCAAGCCATGCGGCTGAGATCGAAAGTGTTGCACCGATAGTCAGGTGTTTTCGCAACTTCACAAACCAGGCCAGGCCTGACCAGCTGGACCTGTCATACAGGTATATCAATAGAAAGCCCAACAGCACTACCGGAGAGGCATACATCACGGGCATTAGCAGTGCTACCCAGCCCACCAGCGCAGGCATAACCGAGATCATCAGCTCCAGGGGCTGACTATCGTCACGGGTGATGGCAGTCGCCCAATGCAGCGCGCCAATGAAACTCAGGATGACAGCCGCATAGGCCAGCAGCGCATCGAGCATCCAGGCCGAAGCAGTCCCGTTCAGCAGCATGACGCCCAATGCGCCAGCGGCGAAAGGCAGGAGCCCCGCATAACCCAGCCTCCTCGCCCATGTCTTCATATGCATCGCAGCACGATTATCCGCATCCTTTATCGCGGGATGCGAGAAGAGTTCATCGATCCCACCGATGAACTTGCCATCGAGAAATATCATGGGCAGTGTTTTCCAGCCGGTTTGCTGCTGGAGTTCCTGGAAGGCTTCCCTGTCTGTCGAGGACGCCATGCTCCTTTGCTCACGCTTATAGGCCCAACCGAGGGCGTCCAGAAATCGAGTGACTCTGCGATCGTCAGTCAGTGACGAGACGATGAGGGTTACCCTCGCTTCAGCAGTGCCCGTATCAGCTGTTAAATCCTGTCCAGCTTGTCGCGTAATGCCAGATTCATTCATTGCCGATCCCTTGCATAGGTATAATCAAGTCATGATAGTGCGTGAATGACGGGACACTGGATACGCCCCGTCGTCCGTGTTCAAGCAGCCAATACACCGGCCATCACCGCCAGCAAACCCAGTGGAGCGGTGAGAAAGCCGATAATTCGCCGTGCCATGATGCTATCGTTTCTTACATTCGCTTTACTTATGTCCATTCTGCTGCACCTCGATTGGTTAGTGAGTCTGGTACTGCGGTTGTGATTATCAGCAAAGCGAAGTGTATAAGGTGTGAAATTTACCTGTTAAAGCTGTAAACAGGGCAGGAACGGATTGCTTCCTGATTCGACACCTATGTCATTGATAAACACATGCGGAACAAGCTAACAGATGGAACAGGCATTCGGGATTATCGTTGTTGGTGATGAAGTGCTTTCCGGTCAACGACGGGATACACATTTTGATGCCATCGGTGCATTGATCAGGAACAAGGGTTACGAAGTGGCCTGGCTAAGGGTACTCCCTGATGACCCGGCGACACTCACCGCTGAGCTGCAACGCACTATGGCCAATTCCGAGCATGTCTTCTGCTGTGGCGGGATAGGCATGACGCCAGACGACCATACGCGCAGCTGCGCAGCCGCGGCGGCAAAAGTGCCCCTTGTACGTCACAGCGGAGCGGTCAGGGAAATCGAGCAGCAGTTTGGAGATGAAGCCTACCCGCTGCGAGTCGTCATGGCAGAATTGCCGGAATCAGCCGGGCTCATCCCTAACCCGGTCAATCGCATACCCGGCTTCAGCATTAATCATCACTATTTTCTGCCCGGATTTCCGGCCATGGCCCATCCTATGGCGGAGTGGGTGCTCGAGAACCTTTACTCGACCGCCAGCAGCACGCTGCATCAACGATCAGTAAGCGTAACCGGTACAACTGAAACTGCATTGACCGAAATGCTGAAGGTGCTGGCAGACGCCTATCCTGACGTCAAGCTTTTCAGTCTGCCTCACATGGGCAAGAACGCCCGCATCGAGGTCGGCTTCCGTGGCAGAGGTGATCTTGATATCCCATTCAAGGCATTGCTGGCCCAGCTCGACAACATTGGGATGAGCTACGAGATTATTCCAGCCAGCACAGCAACTGACGCAACGAAATCGTGATGAGCCACCAGTACCCGCAATGATTAAGGGCCGCTCACGAAGGCCCTGCGCTAAGGCCTATGCCATGTTATACATTTCCTTCATTTTCCTGGCCTGCTCGGCCTCTTCCGATGAATAGGCCTTTCCGGACCAGAGCATATCGTAAGCAATTTCCTCGTTACCGTTCTCGCAGAGCTCGAGTACACGCTGGAACAATGGCTGGAATGTCTCGGAACGATGCGAACGCTCATGATCATCGAATGATTTCCAGAACGTAATAATCAGTGCCTCGCGATCTTTCAAGTTACTCGCAACAGCCTGCCCTATGGTGGAGCCTTCGTTGGAAATTTCACCCGAGTTCAGCGCGACAAAACCACCGATAAAGCCCGTATCGGAATGATAGGTTTTAACGTTTTCACACAGTTCTGCTACACGCTCCTGCAGATCATCTACGCTATAGCCATCCTTGATAATGACCCTGTTCAGGGTGACAACCCCGTCATAAGGGAAACCGGGAATAAGTCCTGTCATGTCAAACCTCCAAAATTAGTATTTCAGAATATTCGTAATATCTGACTATTTTGGTCAGGATTAGTTCCCTTTATACAAGACAAAAAAGTTTTACTTCGTGTATCCCCTGAACGCTACCCAGTGATCGCCTCAAAAGATCCGAGACAGTAGTAACCAGCTGCCGGTTAGTAATGAATACGGACTGTTGTTTACGCTGGCTGCGTATCAACGGCGGGCGATTCAAACACCACCCTGTTTATGAGGAAAAGCACTGAATGGATGACAACATTAATGAAGTAGTTCAAAAGATAAATAGCGAGAACTAATGCCAGGGAAATGCATTTCAAGCGAGTTGTTCTAAACTGGAGACGTTGCTCGGCTAGTGCCGGTGCTTGCTAGATTGGTTAAGCCTGCATGATAAGGCATTACACCGGCTAATCTAGGATGTAAAACCGCAAGATTCGTTATCGCAGCGTCTGCGTATTCGCCATCCGGCAAACTTCCGGTACACGCTGTCAAGTACAGGTACAAGACGAAGATTGATCAGTATCGTGGCCAGCCATTTGTAGGCAGGCAGCCTGATCCAGATACGCGAAAAAGCCGAGGCACCCAGGTACCATGTGCGGTTATCAAGCACATGAAAGACTTCCATGGCGGACTGCCTGTCCAGGCCATAACTGTCCAGTGTTTCGTTTTCTGCAATATCAATCCATGTGATGTGCTCTGCACCTTGCCGACGCATGTAGTGGTCGATTTCACGCCGGCATAACGGACACGCACCGTCGTAGAACACTATCAAAGGTGTAAAACCGGTTTTTGTATTCATCCAGTAATCCGGCTTCATGCCTTGGTTTGATCTTCTCTCTTCATATCGTGCTCCAGTTACAAATATGAATGATGGCTGTATTGCTTAGAACATTAAGCAACTAAATGAATTTTGCCGGGAACTGCGTGAGGAGACGGGTAAAGATGCGTGAAAATTT
>JARFQC010000215.1 GCA_029287965.1 Arenicellales bacterium | reverse complement strand
AGCACTTCCTGGCACAGGTCCGCGGCACGGACGGCATAACCGCTGTCAACCAGGCGGGGAATCAGGTGCGTACCGATATAGCCTGTCGCGCCGAAGACAAGTACGCGTTTCATCTTATTCTCGTTTTCATGGGAAGCAGATCTAACAGCCACGCTGAATCATTGCAGATTGATCACACAAAGAAATTATCATACCTGCGATTGGAAAAAAGCATCGATACAACCAGCCTGGTTATAAAACAACAGGTTAAATACCTGCCCATTGTCTCTGAACAGGCGTAAAATAGTTGCATATAACGGGTAAAGTAGGATGTGGCGTAAGAGTAACCAGGGTATGGAACTCGCCCGCAGGCTTTCCAGACCTCCAAACCACCCTGTCTCCGACCAACAACTGCAAAACGGGTCCAGGGTAGCAGTAATCGGTGGTGGCCCCTCCGGCGCCTTCTTCTCCTATTTTCTGCTCCGTCTTGCCAGGCGGCTCGACCTGGAGCTTGACGTGGACATCTACGAACCACGCTACTTCAATCATCTCGGCCCTGCCGGCTGCAACCACTGCGGCGGGATCGTTTCGGAATCACTGGTTCAGCTGCTGGCGATCGACGGCATCAACATACCTCCCGGCGTTGTGCAACGCGGCATTGATTCATACATGCTGCATACCGATGCCGGCAGCGTCAGCATCGAACAACCCCAGCATGAAAAACGCATCGCAGCCGTCTATCGCGGCGGTGGCCCGCGCGGTGTAACAGATATCCACTGGAAGAGTTTCGACGAGTTTTTGCTTGGCCTGGCGACCAAACAGGGAGCACATATCGTTCACAAGATGATCAGTGATGTGCAAATTAAAGCAGGCCGACCGGCTCTCATCACCCATGACCATGCAGAACAAGTGTATGACCTTGCCGTCGTCGCCACCGGCGTCAACAGCCACCTGCTGGAAAGGATGGAAGCGCTTGGATTAGGCTTCAAGCAACCGGGCACAACCACTGCATTCATCAGCGAGTTTCATCTTGGCGAAGAGGTAGTCCGGCAGCAAATGGGTACATCCATGCACGTCTTTCTGCTTGACCTGCCACGCCTCGAGTTCGCTGCCCTGATCCCGAAACACAACTGCGTGACGATGTGCCTGCTGGGCGACGACATTGATGAAGAACTGGTCGAAGCCTTTCTGAATGCACCGGAAGTCAAGTCACGCTTCCCGGCTGACTCAGGCATCCCGCAGAATACCTGTCACTGCTTTCCCCGCATCAATATCAGCGGCGCAGATCAACCTTTTATCGACCGGATGTTGTTTGTCGGCGATAGCGGCGTTACCCGCCTCTACAAGGATGGAATCGGTGCTGCCTATCGTACCGGTCAGGCAGCTGCCAATGCCGCGCTGTTGGGAGGCGTCTCGGCGGAAGATTTCCGCCGTCATTTCCTCCCGGCCTGCAAGAAGATCAGCCGCGACAATACCATCGGTAAACTGGTGTTCTGGGTCACCAGCCTGATCCAGGGCATGCCCTTCAGCCGGCGTGCCATAGTACGCATGACGGCCCTTGAACAGCAGACGAGCAATCGGCAGCGGCACATCAGTAATATCCTGTGGGATGTATTCACCGGTAGTGCGCCCTACCGGGAAGTATTCGTAAAAGCCCTGCACCCGGCATTTCTGATCCAACTGAGCTGGAACCTTGTTCTCTCCAGCCTGCCTTTCCGTGCAAAGACTAAACTCGTGGAGGAACGCCATGGAAGCAATTAGCCTGGGTAAACGCTACAAGGACAAAGAATGTGTCGTACGCCAGGGTGAAGAAGGCAACTGCATGTTCGTGATCCAGAAGGGTGAACTGGAGGTGATAGAAGAAGCCGCGGACTGCGAGGTGCACCTGGGAAAACTCAAGGCCGGCGATATATTTGGCGAGATGGCATTGTTTGAAAAGGAACCCCGCTCTGCCACGGTAAGGGCTATCGGTGAAGCCTGGGTGCTGACTGTCGATAAACGCACCTTGCTGAGGCGTATCAAGGAGGATCCGCTGGTTGCGCTCAATATCATCGAAATACTGTGTCAACGCATCAGGGTCATGGACAAGAAGACGGTCAACCTCGAAACATCCTCTGACCATGCCGGTGAGGCAGTGTCGGGGTAATGCAATCATGCTGCCTGTCATGTCTGTAGCGAAACGTATGCCCTTACGGGGCTGGGAAACATGAAACTCATTCATCCCCAACAACTCGAAAAACTGCCGCCGTGCCGTGCCAATTGTCCCAGCGGGACTGATATACGCGGCTGGATAGCGATCATCAGTCAGCGCGACAAGCTTGGGCTGGACAAGGAGCAGGCTTATCTTCAGGCATGGCAACACCTCGTTGATTTCAATCCGCTTCCATCTGTACTGGGACGTGTATGCCCGCACACCTGCGAGATGCACTGCAATCGCATCGACAAGGATCAGCAAGTTACTATCCATGCGATGGAGCGCTTTCTCGGTGATTGGGCACTGGAAAAGCAACTACCACTGCCCGTGCGAGACCGTACGGACAACCCGCAGTCCATCGGTGTAATCGGCTCCGGGCCGGCCGGCCTGTCCTTTGCCTACCAGATGACCCGGCGCGGCCACGATGTGACGATCTACGAACAACACGACAATACCGGCGGCATGCTGCGCTATGGCATACCAAGGTACCGCCTGCCGCGCGAAATACTTGATGGAGA
>JARFQC010000203.1 GCA_029287965.1 Arenicellales bacterium | reverse complement strand
GCAAGGATATTCAGCTTGCTGTCTGTGACGATAGTGGCAATCTCGATAATCGAATCCTTCATGGTATCGAGACCGGTCATCTCGAGGTCTATCCAGACAAGGTTGTTGTCATCCCGGCTCATTGTTATCTGCTTCCTTCATGATCGTGTGGTTGTGCGGCATTGTATCAGAGGCTACTCTTGCAGAATTGAAATTTCGGCAACAACAACGGACGCTATGAATACCTTTACCCTGCTGTTTGTCACAGCGCTCGCCTGCTCTGTCCTGACCCAGCTCTGGCTCTCCAGACGTCACCAGGCCCACGTTCGGGCACACCGCGAACGCGTACCGGACGCCTTTGCCGGGCGCATCCCGCTGGACGATCATCACAAGGCCGCTGATTACACCGTCACGCGAAACCGCCTGGGCATGATCGAACTTGTCTACGGCAGCGCACTGCTGCTGGCCTGGACACTCGGCGGAGGGCTGGAATGGCTGGACCAGGCCTGGCGAGGTCTCGCACTGGGCCCGCTCTATACCGGCACGGCAGTCATGCTCAGTGCCATGTTCATCATGTCGCTGCTGGATCTGCCCTTCAGCCTGTATCACACTTTCGTCATCGAGGAGCGTTTCGGATTCAACCGCACCACGCCGGGCACCTACATCAGTGACCTCGTCAAGCAGGTACTGCTGGCGCTGGCCATCGGCGCGCCGATGATCCTGCTCGCACTGTGGATCATGGAATCCAGCGGCGAGCTCTGGTGGCTGTATGTCTGGCTTGCCTGGATGTCGTTCTCGTTGATCATGTTCTGGGCCTACCCGGCCATCATCGCGCCGCTGTTCAACAAGTTCTCGCCACTGGAGAACGAGACGCTGAAGAGCCGCATCCAGGCCCTGCTCGACAAGTGCGGTTTCAGGAGCAAGGGTATATTCGTCATGGACGGTTCCAAACGCTCCGGCCATGGCAACGCCTATTTCACCGGCTTCGGCCGTAACAAGCGCATTGTCTTCTTCGACACCCTGATCGAGAGCCTGGAACCCGCCGAGGTCGAGGCCGTGCTCGCGCACGAACTCGGCCACTTCAAGCTGAAGCATATCCAGAAGCGCCTGCTGACCACGGCGGCAATGAGCCTGGCCGGTCTTGCCCTGCTGGGCTGGCTGGCGTCGCAGGCATGGTTCTACAACGGTCTGGGTGTCAGTCAGGCCTCACCCTGGATGGCGCTGCTGCTGTTCGTCATGGTTTCACCCGCCTTCACGTTTTTCCTGCACCCGCTGATGGCACGCCTGTCGCGCAAGCATGAATTCGAGGCCGACGAGTATGCCGTCAGCCAGTCGGACGGCAATGACCTTATCCGGGCGCTGGTCAAGATGTACCGGGAAAACGCCAGCACCCTGACACCCGATCCGCTGTACTCGGCGTTTCACGATTCGCACCCGCCGGCACCGGTGCGTATTGCCCACATATCCGCTAGCATCTAACCATATTTCCGGAGCTGATCATGAAAACAGTACTCCAGACAGCTACACTCGCATGCCTGCTCGCCGCCCTGCCGTCCGTCCAGGCCACAGATGCCGGTAACGGCAAAACACTCGTTGACAAGCACTGCACCAGCTGCCACGACGACAGTGTCTATACCCGGGAGAACCGGCGGGTCAAATCAATGGAAGCCCTGCAGAAGCAGGTCAAGCGATGCGAGCTGAACCTGGGTCTGAAATGGTTCGATGACGATGTCAGCGACGTCGTCAGCTACCTGAACGACAGCTACTACAGGTTCTGAACGTGCAACATGCAAGCTTCTGATCTCACCGCGAGGCACTGCAAGCCCGTCAGCAAGGGGGAATCGCCCCTCGCGGATGATCAGACCAGCGAGCGGCTTGCCTGTCTGCATACCGACTGGCGAGTCGATGACAGCGGCCGTGAAATCAGCCGGTCGTTCTCATTCAGCAACTATTACCAGACCATGGCCTTCGTTAATGCCCTGGCCTGGATAGCCCACGCCGAGGACCACCACCCGGATATCGAGGTTGGCTACAACCGCTGCCTCGTACGCTACAGCACCCATGCCATCGGCGGCCTGTCTGACAACGACTTCATCTGTGCAGCCAGGATTGACGCCCTGCTGCCCGGACAGGCATAGCGCCGGGCGACCAACAGCCCCGGCGACGCCAACCGCATGCCTGCACCCAGCAACAGCCCGCCACCGAACACATCAGCACACACATCAACCGGCCTCATCATTGTCAACTACGGCAAGTCGATGCTGGTCGAGGACACGGCCGGAAAGCTGACACGCTGTGTTGCACGTCGCACCCTTGGCAGCATTGTCTGCGGCGACCATGTCAGCTGGCAGACAAGCGGCCAACAGGAAGGCGTCATTACCGCCATAACACCGCGCCGCAGCGTGCTCACCCGCGCCGATGGCGCTGACCGGCTGCGTCCGCTGGCCGCGAACATCGACCAGATCCTGATTGTTGCTGCCCCCGAACCCGCGCCGGAACCCTTCCTCATCGACAAGTACACGGTCGCTGCCGAACTGGCGAACACATCACCCATGCTGGTCATCAACAAGGCAGACCTGCTCGACAGCGCCGGGCGCCGCGCGCTGGATGGTACCCTGTCCGGTTACATCGATACCGGCTACCCGGTTCTCTATACGAGCGCCCGGCAGAACACCGGCCTGGAACAACTGGCTGACCAGCTGGCCGGCCGGACCAGTATCCTCGTTGGCCAGTCAGGCGTGGGTAAATCCTCGCTCATCAAGCGCCTGCTGCCCGAACTCGATATCGCCATCGGCCGGCTGTCAGAAGCCTCGGGCCAGGGCCGGCATACCACCACGACCACCACGCTCTACCACCTGCCCCATGGCGGTGAGCTGATCGACTCCCCGGGCGTTCGCGATTTCCGGCTTGGACAGGTGGATCCCGAGGCGCTGGCAGGCGGCTTTCGCGAATTCCGCCCTCACCTGGGGCACTGCCGTTTCAGCGACTGCCGGCATGTTTCGGAACCCGACTGTGCCGTCATCGCTGCCGTTGCCAGCGGGGAGATCAGTGCACGTCGTCTGGAGAGCTACAGGAGCTTGCTGGAAACCGTCGGCAGGCAATCCTGAGCATTGCTTTACAGCTATCAACAACCAACTGATTTAACTGAACTATATTACTTACAGGGATAATCAATCTGATCCAGCTGTAATTGCAGGGGCAATCATGAGAAATATCAGGAAGATAGCCGGCGTAATCCTGTCCGCCATGCTGCTTGGCGGCCTGCCCTCACTGGCCTGGACAGCAGCTGCCACATTGCCCCAGACCATCGACTCCGGTCCTGGTGCAATGAGCTGGACGGTTACCAATTTTGGTGGCACAGATATCAACGGGGTTTGTGACGGGCTGTCAGACGGCATGGCCATCGATGATGCCACCAGTGCAAACGGAGCCGTCAATGCCTTTGATACAGCCTATCAGGTCTATATCGACGACCAGATTTTCATCGCTCCGGACCCTGTCGACAGGAGCGCAAACGTCATAACTGCCGGTCCGATCCCTGCCGGGGCTCCCAACCTGCAGGCAACCGTAGAATACCTGTTTTCAGACAGGGTACAGGCCGCCCGGATACGTGTGATTTTCGAAAATGCTTCGGGCAACCCGATCGATACCAGGGTCGATATACCGGTTAACTTTGGATCTGATGCCAATACCGCCATCAACGCCACCTCTTCCGGCGACCAGATCTTTGGCATAAACGACCGCTGGCTGGTGACATCCGATGGTGTGCCGGCGGTCGCCCCGGTCAACAGCACAGTATTCTTCGGCCCCGACAATCCTGCCGAGAAACCCACCGCGACCACGCAGACCGTATGCGAGGATGACAAGATGAGTACGGAAGGTGCCGGTGTAAGCTTCAATGTCACGATACCGGCCAACTCAACCCGCTCGCTGATGTTCTTCGCCGGCCTGGGTGATATCGAGGGGCTCGATAACACCGTTGCCGGCGCTATCGCCAATGTCATGATGTTTGATGATCCTGCTACCATCGACAACAGCCTGGTAGACGACCTGAGCGGGACCGAGTGGGAGGAGACGCTCAACTGGCGGTACATACGCGCCGACGCCATTGGCATCGGCGATGGTAAAGGTGGCAGTAATGGCTGTACGGTGCAGGGCAGCCGGGCAGCCGATCCACTGTTTCCCGTGCTGCTGGCCGGGCTGAGCCTGCTGTTCTTCTACCGGCGTCGCCTGCACAAGCGTTAACAATCAGCTGGCCTCGTAAAAAGGGCAGCCAGACAGGCTACCCCTGGATCATCGCGTGCAGGTCTAGCCCGGCGGCCAGTTCATTGGCCGGCCTCCCAGCACATGCAGATGAATGTGATACACCGACTGTCCCGACTCGGGGTTGCAGTTCATCACCATGCGGTAGCCGCGCTCGGCGATGTTTTCATCCTGCGCCACCTGCTTCGCCGCCAGGTACAGCTTGCCCGTGATATCCGCATTCGACTCGTCCAGGTCATTGGTGGTCGCGATGTGTACCTT
>JARFQC010000170.1 GCA_029287965.1 Arenicellales bacterium | reverse complement strand
CATGCGGTCAATGATATGCTCGCGGTTGGTCACTTTCAGCGCCAGGTCGATGCCAGGGTAAAGGCGACTGAATTCACCCAGAATCTCCGGCGCAAGGTATTTCGCCGTGGTCACAACGCCGAGGCGCAGACGGCCACTTTTCAGCCCCTTGAGATCGGCTATTTTCATCTCAAGGTTGGTTAGCGTCTCGAACATGCTGCGGCAGGCATCATAGAGTACAAGCCCTGCTTCAGTCGGCTCGACATTTCGCCCTACGTGTTCGAACAACGGCAGCCCCATCGAATCACTCAGCTTTTTTATCTGCATTGAAACAGTAGGCTGGGTCAGGAAGAGTTCTTCAGCAGCTCGTGTAAAACTGCCCAGTCTTACGATCGCTTCAAATACCTGTAGCTGACGCAGCGTAGCGTGCCGGATCAGGTAATCCGGCATCTCTGCCGCTGGTGTGTACGCGTTGTCCTGGCTTGCCATAATTATCGTTATTTAATTCACAGACGGACGAAATGCCCAGTCATTTGCTATAGGAAACAGTTTGATTATTCCACACATCCTGAAGGATAGGGGCAAGTTTGTAGCAGAAAGGTTGCGGGAGGGTGTTGTGCATCCCTTTCCGCGAATAGCGATCACATTAAATCGCGGCACATGATGCCGGGTACTGGGGATATATTCCTTAACGACGGGCAGTAACTGCAGGGGTATTGGGGTTGCCGCAAGTGCACGGCATATCGGGGATTCTATGGTGCAAACGTGTATAAGCTGACACCATGCAGAAGAAGGTGCTGTACCTGACTGCTACAACACCTGTCCAGGTTCTATCTATTTAAGCACTGCTGAAGATAAAGCTCTACCGGTACTGCTCAGTCAGGCCAAATCCTGCCGGTACTCTGAAAAGCGTCTCGAGCAATCTCAGCACTGTGTTTGCTGGTGTGAGTGCCCGTGGAAGTGGCGTTGGCTGTCGATTTTTGTGCAGCTTTACTCGGTGCTGATTTTTTCGGCGCCGCTTTACGGGCCTTCTTTTTAGTGGCGGCCTTCCTGGTTGCTTTCTTGGTAGTTGCTTTAGTCGTGGTTGCTGGTTTTGCCGGTGCTGCATCAGCGGGTGCTTCGCTCACACCACTCTTGCTGAGTCGCATGGAGTCCAGCAATTTGTTCTTGGTCACGTCTTTGCTGCTCATATAGATAATATCTCCTTTGTAAGGGATTCAAGTTCCTCTGCTGCATCGGCACCACGCTTGCCCATGTTGAACACGCTCTTGCCTTCGAGTGCACTGTTGCGATAAATGGCACGGCGTCGAACTGCAGTATCTGCAACGGGAAGGGCGATTTCTGTGAGGACCTCACGCACCAGTTTCGACAGCGTGGTGCGGGCCTCGAGCTGGTTGATTACCAGCAATGCCTTGAGAGACGGATTCACCTCCCGGGCTTCATTGATCGCTTTTTCTATGTGTACCGTAGCCCACAAGTCCACGGGAGAAGGTTGAACGGGTATGAGTGCAATTTCAGCAAACTCAAGCACGGACACCGTCTGGGGGGCATGTACTGAAGGCGGGCAATCGATGAGTACATGCTGAGTATTGGAAGAGTAGTTCTTGACCTGCTCACGCAATGAGAAAGTAGGTGCATAGACTGGGAAGTTTACATTGTCGCCAGCGATAGCACGCCATTGCAGAGACGAACCCTGTGGATCGGCATCAATCATTGCGATTGATCCTGACCTGGCAATTCCCGCGGCCAGGTTGACACTCAGTGTCGTTTTCCCTGCTCCACCCTTGTTGCCAACAACGGCAATAATTGCCATCTAGTCAGATCTCACTAAGTGAACTTTTTGACCAGGGTATCAAGCAATTCAGCGAAATGATGATGCTTCTCGCCTAGCTCTTCTTCACCCTCGTCAACGTGTATGGTGATATTTACATAATCCCGGCCAAATCCCATGTCGGGATACAGACCTTCCTGTTCGGACAGATCAGCGGCCTCGTCGAGAAAATCACGCAAGGTGCCATAGTCCTTGAATTCATAACGCGCCTCCAGCCGGACAGGCCGTTTGCGCTCTTGCCACTGATGACTCATTAACGATCTCCAGTCTGGACTGGGTAAGCTGCCGGTTACAGCACTTATTGCTGTTGCTGCAGCTCCTGCATCCACGCTTCCAGACCCTTCGCGTGTTCCTGCTCTTCACCCAGGAGGGCTTCGAAAAACAGGCGACCATCGTGATCTCCCGTTCGAGCACAATGCTCGGACGCGGCTTTGTACAGGCCTACGAGTTCCACTTCGAATTCGTAGTCATGTTCCAGGAGTTGATACAGATTGCTGCCCAGGCGCACCGGACGCAGTTGTGATGCATTCGGTGCAACACCTAGAGCAAGCATACGACCGATGATCCGTTCAGCGTGACCCATTTCTTCGGCAGATTCTGCGCGAAATTTCTCGGCGACATCAGCCAGTCCCCAGGATGCAACCAGCATTGCCTGGGTACTATATAGCTGCACCGCGGAGAGCTCAAGGCTCAGGCCGCGGCCCAGAAAACCGAGTACGCGTGGATCTGCGTTAGACGGAATCACGTTGACGGATCTTCAGTCGCTCAGCAACCAGTCTTTCAACCCCGCAGCGGACGATTGTTGCTCGATTCGTCAAGTACAGGTTCGACTTCACTATGCGGACGAGCAATGATGTGCGCTGCTACCAGACCGTCACCAACGCGTTCACAGGCATCGGCTCCCGCTCGTACAGCAGCGTTTACCGCACCAGTTTCACCACGTACGAGGACAGTGACGTAGCCACCACCGACGAACTCACGTCCGATCAGTTGTACTTCAGCGGCCTTGGTCATAGCATCGGCCGCCTCAATGGCGGGTACCAGTCCGCGCGTCTCAATCATGCCCAGAGCGATGCCAGTTGTTTCATTGGCCATGGTCTGTTTCTCCTATAAATCTGTTGGGTAAAGGATTACCTTATGCTGCTTCACCTGAAGGCAGAATGGGTTCTACTTCACGGTGAGGACGTGCAATGATGTGTGCTGCAACAAGGCCGTCACCAACACGTTCACAGGCATCAGCGCCTGCACGTACTGCTGCGTTTACCGCACCTGTTTCACCACGAACCAGAACAGTGACGTAACCGCCGCCAACGAACTCACGTCCGATCAGGCGAACTTCTGCTGCCTTGGTCATAGCATCAGCTGCTTCAATAGCAGGTACCAGGCCACGTGTCTCGATCATACCGAGTGCAATGCCGTAGTTGTCATTAGCCATTTTTAGTTTCTCCTAAGTTTAAGTTGTAGACTTGGTTGTTCACTTAAAAAATTTACAAGGGCCCTCTTCAGGCCTTTGTACCTTTCTCGGCATTCTGATTCTCATCAGCATCCCAGAAATCGATAATGCCGGCGATGGTCAGGTCTGTATGGATCCTGAAATCGCCTGCTGCATAACGTGCTGCCGAACCACTTGCGGTAAACACCCAGTTGCCCGGACGCACACCGATAGGATCAACAGCCACCTGTATCTTTCCTTTCTTGTCGCGTAATACGCGTAGACTGATATCCCTCAGCCCATCTACTCGCCTCGTGCATACCAGAGGCTCTGTTACCTGCAAGATTTCCATACAAGCCTAAGCCTCTGTACTCTCTTCGGGTTCCCAGTGATCAATAATTCCCACGATAGTGAGATCACTGGGGTATTCCTTGCTGCCCGCTGCCTCGCGTGCTGCCGAACTGCCTACACAGATCACCCAGTCACCGGGCCGTGTTCCCACGGGGTCTACCGCTACGAGCTGGGAACTGCCATCCTGCACTACCTGCAGATGCTTGTGCTCCATTCCCGGTATGCGGTTGGTCGAAACCAGCGGTTTGACTATCCGGCAAATTTTCATCAGTGTCCTCCAGACGCTTCGGTTTTCACCGAACAGTCGAGTATCTCAATTCCACCGGCAGCTTTTATATCTCTCACTACCTGCAGGGTATGCAGCAGACCTTTTTCACTCAGGTCGCTATAACGGCTGTGAAACGCATCCGACACACGTTTACAATGTTCTTCAGCCCTTTCACGAGCACCGGGCACATTACTGTGATAGTCAAATCTGACTACGACCGGTACTGGCAATCCATGCGTCACATTCAAGCCGGTAAATATGCTGACACCTACGTCCAGGTCACCGGCAGCCTCCTCAACCGTGTCGAGGTAGGAGAAGAACGTCAGGTTTCGAAGCTGAATTTCTTCAAACCCTATTCCTGCACCGATGAAGCGTTCCGCGTGACCAATATCACTGTAGTGTCCACCGTGATACTGCCGGACGTACTCAAGCTGTGACAGGTTGTTCTTCAGCAGGATGCCCATGAATCTCGCCATGCCATCCACCAGCGCCGCACCGCCATTCTGGCTGATGTGGTCAGCAATCCATTGCTCGGCCTGTACTGCACTCATATGCGCAGTGCTATCGAAAACTTCCATGCTGTCGATAGTATTGTTCAAATCTATCTCGCCACTGGCATCCGGCAAATGGATGCGTATGGCATCTGTATCTGTATCCATCCCGATCAGCAGGCAATCGATTGATGCGCCACAACAATGTGTGTTCTGCACCGCCTGCTGGAAACCTTTCAGTTTCGACAGGCCACCGGCTGCCGCCTTTGCCGTATCCGATCCGTGCGCCGCACAACCCTGGTGATCGGGATCAACCGAGCTGTAGTGATACACGACCGTTTTCAAATATCGCGTCGGTGCATCGGCGGTGTTCGGAACACCTTCGCGGTAACGAACCAATTCTGTCCGCGTCCACTTGTTCATGCTGTCATCGATATCGAACATCGCGCCCGCATAGGATCTGCGACGAACCGCCTTCGATGGCAACCTCAGCACATAACGGATGACATGTGCCAGGCGACCATCTGCGCATGGCGAGACATCCATCAGATGAAAGCCACATTCTTCCAGCGTTTGCTGGAAAGTGTCTTCATCGTTATTACCCAATGGGTCATTGATGAAAACATCATCACTAAAGCGATGATAGGTTTCGAACAATGACCAGGCGAACAAGCTGCGCATATCCAGCTGATCCACCCAGGCATCTTCCAGCAATATCGCGGGCAACTCGAAGCCGAGCTGCGATTCAGCAATACGCTGTGCCTTGCTGACGAAATCACTCTCATGCTGCAAAGCTGATATCTTCTTCAGCGCCGGCACTATTCCGTCAAATGCTTCCCTGACGCTGTTCTCGTAACTGAACAGTCTTACGTTTTCCTGCTCATCCGTCAGCGGATGCGTTGAGGTCATTACTGGCCTCGTGTCGCCGGCAAAAAATGTTCCTGCAGTAACACGCCTGTCTCCAGGCCTGCCCGGCGGCGCTGTGGGTCGCTTTACTTGCCGCCTGTTTTTACTGCGAGTACTCAACATCCGTTTCGACTCATTATCCTGAAGTCAGGGTCTGAACTGATTAACCCGGCTTCCTGATTAACCGCGTGCGCCACCTGAATAGGTAATCAACGATCCTTTTTCAGTATTGCCGCTGCCGCCAGTCACTTTGCTGTTGGGCATTGGCAATTCTTCATTACGCTTCTGTTCCACTGACGATGAATTGGCCATAGCCATTCGTATGGTCGGGTTGCGCAAATTTGCGGAACGGCCTTCGGTACCTGTCACGCTCTGGTTGCGTTCCCAGTCGTCACCGGTAATTTTCAGGCCTGCATCCTGACCTTCGCCAGTGATACGGGACTTCACCCTGCCTTCCAGTTCTTCAGCAACGACCGGTCGCATTGCCGGCTGTTGAACATTACTGTTGCCGAAACGGGCTTTTTCTGTACCAGTGACTTTACCTGTTCCCATCCCGAATGGCCCTGTAATGCCACCTTCCTGCTCGTACTGACTACCTGTCACACCCGTTGATCCGGCTGCATGTGCAGCCCCGCCTGATGGAGGCGTAACGCTGAAATCCTGCCAGGGCGTGCCACCGGCAACCGCCTGCGGATAATCAGAACTACCTGCATCTGCTGGCGTTGCAGGACATGCATCCGCGTACTGGTCAGCACCGACATAGGGTGTACCACTAACGGTTTCACAGGCTCCCTTGTCGGTACCGGTCATAACTCCACCGATTCCCGGCTGAAGGCCAGTCATGTTCATACCCGGTGTGCTGGATAATCTTCTTGTGCGCATGTTCGCCATCGCTGCGTCTTCAGCCTGGCAAAAATTTTCCGGTTGATCAGTGCCGGCATAGGGTGTGCCTGTTACTGCTTTGCACGTCCCGGGTTCATTGCCCGTCACCTTGCTGTCACGATCCGTCATGGTACCGGTTACGGTCTTACCTTTGCCGGTTGCCGTTATGCCAACCTTGGCATCCTGAGGTTGAGGGGTTGTCTCGCAGAAATCGCTGTACTGCTCCTGGCTGACATAATCATCACCTGTCACATTTCTGCAGCTGCCTGCTTCATCCCCGGTCATGCTTTCACGGCGTCCAACCATGGTACCAGTAACGTTGCCACCTCGAAGGGTTGCACTCATACCCACTTTAGCCGGTGCAGCGCCGATATCCTGGGGCTGCGTATACTGATCACCAGTAATAGATTTGCTCATTCCCGGCTCATCGCCAGTTACTTTTTCTGAACGACCGACGTTGTCACCGGAAACTGCCTTGCCTTTCATGGTTTCAGCCATCGAAATCTTGCGCGGGGACTTGTTTGCAAACTCGCCGCAGTAGGCCTGCTGCTGTTCCGCACTTATGTATTCATCTCCAGTCACACTCTTACACGTTCCCTGCTCATTGCCAGTGACTTGTTTGCCGCGGCCAATTCGGTTTCCACTGACCGAGTTACCGTGAGACGTGGTTGTCACTACAACCTTGTTCGTAGTTGACGGTGCCTGATCCGTTCCACAGAAGTCGCGGAAAATATCAGCACCCAGGTATTCAGTACCGGTTACCGAGCGACATGTACTCGGCTCGTCACCTGTCATATTCTGTGCCCGGCCCACCATGGTTCCGGTAACAGTCTGACCTTGCGTTGTTTCACTCGCACCGACTTTCCAAGGTGCATCTTCTGCCGCGCCTGTGTCACCGCTCTTAGTGGGGCGAACGCGACCGCATGGCTTTGAACTCTTCTGACCGGCACTGCCGCTTTTGCTGCGCTGCTCACGCACCGCTTTTGAAAGATCACGGCTGCTCAGGTTCGGTTTACCGGCACGGGCCGTCTGTGCTGTGCTCATTCCATTCTTGCTGATGCCGCCCTTGCCGCGTGAGGACATTGCTTCACGACGCGCAAGTGACGCGGTACGCGCGACAGAATGATTGATTGCATTCTTGGCCTGCTGAACCGCAGCATTGCCATTTACTGCTGAAACCGGGGTTGTATCCAATTTCGTCAGACATTCCTTGCGAGTTCCGTCACAACCGCAGCCGCAACCCTTTTTCTCAGTGCCGGCAGGCGCTGAAGATGCCGCAGCCGAAGCTGCGGCGGGTGCGGGTGCTGATGCCTGGGCGCCAAACTGCCCCTTTCCGCCTTCTCCAGCGGTACGAATACGATCTGTGCTCTGGATCGACTTCTTACCGCCAGCTGACATGGCCTCGCGACGTGCGAGAGATGCCAGTCGTGCGACAGATACCGATGCATTGGCTGGTGCGGTATATGCTCTTACCTGAGCAGGTGCACTAGCAAGCGCCGGTGCCGCGCTCGACGTCACAGGTCTTGCATTGGCAGAAGGCTGGGAAGCGCTGCCTGGTAAACCCGCTTTGCCTGTTGTAGACATCGCCTTGCGGCGGGCGAGCACCAGTTCACGTGTGCTGTTATGTGGCATCTTTAACCCCATTCATCATGGTTGTTCCTATCACTTGATCCCTGTTGCCAAGGGATTCGGGTCCGAAATACAGCCCCTTAACGACCTTCGAATACGACGAAGCATGCACCCTGAGACTGGGTGTAGTTGTCGTAGCCGGTCAGACGTACGTGGTGGTCAGGATACTGACGGTGACATGCATCCAGCTCAGACAGTACGTGGCCGAGGTCAGTCTCTCCGAAGAAAGGAAGCTTCCACATGGTCCAGTAGGTTTCAGTTGCTCCTTCAGGAGCTGTGTGCTCAATCGCAGGTGACCAGCCATTGGCCAGTACATATGCGATCTGCGCTTGGATCTCGGCGTTGTCGAACTTAGGCAGGAAACCGAAAGTTTCGAGCGTGGCCTTAGTATCGTAGTTGCCCATAGTGCTCTGTGGCATTGTTAAGTCCTCAGTTAATTGTTTGGTCTTGTGAAATCGTATCGGGACGCACCCGGTGACGCCTCCAATGAGGCGATACCGGGCTATCTCAAATTAATTTACGTCCAGCTTGTCGACAGTCTCGAATTCAAACACGATTTCTTTCCAGGTTTCCATCGCGATAGCCAGCTCAGGGCTGGTCTTCGCAGCTTCGGTAAGAATGTCGCGCGCTTCTTTTTCGATGACACGACCTTCGTTCCGAGCCTTGACAGATGCTTCAAGTGCAACACGGTTCGCAGCGGCGCCCGCAGCGTTACCCCATGGGTGACCCTGTGTACCACCACCGAACTGCAGCATGGAATCATCACCGAAGATGGTAACCAGTGCAGGCATGTGCCATACGTGAATACCACCGGATGCGACGGCGAATACGCCAGGCATTGAACCCCAGTCCTGATCGAAGAACACACCACGAGAACGATCTTCCGGTACGAAAGACTCGCGCAGCTGGTCAACGAAACCGAGTGTTGAGTTACGGTCACCTTCGAGCTTACCTACGACGGTACCGGTGTGG
>JARFQC010000070.1 GCA_029287965.1 Arenicellales bacterium | reverse complement strand
AGACGAAATAACCCTGTGCATGCAGGTCCGTCTCCTCGCCGATGATCTTGATCGAGTTCTTGTTCGCACTGACCGTACCGTCGCTGCCCAGTCCGAAAAACACGCAACGTTTTACCTCATCACCACCGTCCGGCTCGTTGTCCTCGGTCCATGCCAGCTGAGAATGGCTGACCTCATCGATACTGCCGACGGTACAGCCGTGCTTCGGCTTTTCCTTATAGAGCTCAGCAAAGACAGACCGGATCATGCCCGGAGTAAACTCCTTGGACGAAAGCCCGTAGCGTCCACCGATGACGCGTGGCATGGCCGCGAAAGGCAGTTCACCTGCCATCGATGATTCAGCCAGTGCGGTGACGATATCCTTGTACATCGGTTCGCCATCTGCGCCAGGCTCCTTGCAGCGGTCGAGCACGGCGATGCTGCGCGTCGTTTCCGGCAATGCACTTATCAGCGCCTTGCCATCCAGCGGACGGAACAGGCGTACCTTGAGCATGCCTACCCGGCTGCCCGCCGTAGTCATGGCATCGACGGTTTCATGAACGGCTTCGGCACCAGAACCCATCAGGATCACGACACGCTCCGCATCCTCGGCACCGTGGTAGTCGAACAAGCGGTATGTCCGTCCGGTCAGATCAGCAAAACGATCCATCATGTCCTGCACGATTCCCGGCATCGCCCGGTAGTATGGATTGACGGTTTCCCGGGCCTGGAAATAAACGTCCGGGTTCTGTGACGTACCCCGGATCACCGGCCGGTCAGGCGTCATCGCCCGTTGCCGGAAAGCCTGAACGTCATCTTCATCGATCATGGCGCGGATGGTTGCGTTGCTGACTGCATCGATCTTCGACATCTCGTGGGAAGTGCGGAAGCCGTCAAAAAAGTGCAGGACGGGAATGCGTGACTTGAGTGACGCGGCCTGGGCAATCAACGCCATGTCCATGACCTCCTGCACAGAGTTCGAGGCCAGCAGGGCGTAACCGGTTGAGCGTACGGCCATGACATCTGAATGGTCTCCGAATATAGACAGTGCCTGCGCAGCCAGGGAACGGGCCGCTACGTGAAAAACGGCCGGTGTCAGCTCGCCCGCAATCTTGTACATGTTGGGTATCATCAGCAGCAGGCCCTGTGACGACGTGAAGGTCGTTGTCATGGCGCCGGCCTGCAGGGATCCGTGCACGGCACCGGCAGCACCCGCCTCGGACTGCATCTCGATGACATCGGGTATATTTCCCCACAAGTTCTTTTCCCCGTGCGATGTCCAGTCATCCGACATCTCACCCATGGGTGACGACGGGGTAATCGGATAGATGGCTATGACTTCGTTGATTTTATGGGCGATACGGGCAGCGGCTTCATTGCCGTCGATCGTAATGGTGCGGGATTTCGCCATACTCAACTCCAGGGCCAGAATTCAGAAATTTAAACAGTGAGATGCAGGGTGCCAGCATCAATATTACAATGTCCCATGCAAAAAACCTTGCCCTGGATCAGGAATCGGTGAAACAAAGCAGAGACCAGCTGTTCGCTAAAAAGCGCTACAAAATCAGTCGCTTCGCATTCGATGAATCGGTGGCTGCAGTGTTCGATGACATGATCCGGCGATCGGTCCCCGGCTACCAGAGCATCCTGCAGATGATCGGTCATTTTTGCGATGTCTATGCCAGGCCGGCGACCCGCTTGTACGACCTGGGTGCGTCATTAGGCTCGGCAACCCACATCATGGCCGCAGCTGCTGCAGACCGGGACTGCCTGGTTGTCGCGGTGGATAATTCAGAGCCGATGGTTGAAAAACTCAAGATAACCCTGGCCAACCCGGCTACCGACGTGGAAGTCGTATGTGAAGACCTGCTCGACACACCGATCACCAATGCATCCGTGGTAGTGCTCAATCTTGCCATGCAGTTTATAGCCCCTGAGCAGCGCGACGGACTGGTAGAAAAGATCTACCATGGGCTGAATCCCGGCGGCATCCTGCTGTTGACCGAAAAGATCAGCTTTGAGGACCAGGCTAGAGACGCCCACATGACCGAACTTTATTACGCCTATAAAAAAACCCAGGGTTACAGTGACCTCGAGATTGCCCAGAAGCGTACGGCACTGGAAAACGTACTCATCTGCGACACCGAGAATGCACACCTGGACAGGTTGAAATCATCCGGTTTTAACCACGTCGACGTATGGTTCAGAGTGCTTAATTTCATGTCCCTCGTAGCGGTGAAGTAACCATGGCGGGTTGGAATGACACTGCCGATGCGGAATTCGTCAATGATGTGCGCGAGACCTGCCTCTATCCATGGCTGCAGGAACACCTGTCTGTCATGCCACCTCCCTATACACGTCATGGTGATTTCCCGCGCTGGAACGGTGCACTGACAGGCACTGCCTCGCTTGCAACACAGGATGTCGACCTCGATACAGGCCGGATACGCATCGGCCATCCGGACGCTGTGGATATAAAGGACAGGGACGTACTGAAAGACACCCTGAAGCTGCTGCATCCCTGGCGCAAGGGCCCCTTCGAGGTCTTCGGTGTACATATCGATACGGAATGGCATTCAGACCGGAAATGGCAGCGCCTGGCCGAACACATCACACCGCTAGCGGGGCGACGGGTGCTCGATGTCGGTTGCGGCAACGGCTACTACATGCTGCGCATGCTCGGTGCCGGTGCGCGCTGGGTCATGGGCATGGACCCTACGCCGCTGTTCAGCGTGCAGTATGACTGCCTGGCAGGACTAATCGACAGCCCCCTGAATTCACGCCTGATTCCACTCGGCATCGACGACCTGCCTGACGGCAGCGAATGCTTTGATACAAGCTTCTCCATGGGCGTCATCTATCACCGGCGATCCCCGCTGGATCACCTGATCAAGCTGCGTGGCAGCCTGCGGCCGGGCGGAGAACTGGTACTGGAGACACTGGTCATTGACGGTCCACCGGGCATGAGCCTGATGCCGGAAGGACGTTATGCGAAGATGCGCAATGTCTGGTTCATCCCCTCGGTGCCGACACTCGAGCTGTGGCTCAAGCGCTGCGGCTTCACCAACGTGAGAACGGTAGACGTGAGCACCACCACGATTGACGAACAACGCGCCACCGAGTGGATGCAATTTGAATCCCTGCCCTCCTTTCTCGACCCGCATGACCGCAGCAAAACACTGGAAGGCTACCCCGCTCCCGTGCGCGCCGTCGTCGTTGCCGAAAGAGACTGACGGATAAGCCGTTTGCCCCACCGATTAGGTCATATGCCGCACTTGCTAGTAGGCCAGTTGGGCAGATGTCCTGCAACTAGCTGATAACACTAGCATGAAAAAGTTGGCACGAAGCTTGTAAACAGCCCCTCCCTGTAACTTCAATTCAAGGCAGGGGATAATGCAAATACATAATAAAAAACTGGGCCAGTTGGCCCTGTGCTGTGGTATCACGATGAGTACCCAGGCGATAGCACAGACGGAAATACCAGAAACAACCGTAACGGGCACGGCTGAAGCAGGGCTGGCGACACTACAGGAGCTCCAGCGCAGTCAGGCTGAATACAACCCCGACGTGGCCGACTGGGTAAAATCCATGCCCGGTGCCGACGTGAACTCAAACGGCCCCCTGAGTGGGCTGGTTCAGTACCGCGGCATGTTCGGCGAACGGGTGAAAATTCTGCTCGATGATGTCGAAGCCGTCGCAGGTTGCAGCAACTCGATGGACCCACCCTTGCATTACACCGCGTCCGGCCTGGTCAGCGCACTGGAAATGGCGCGTGGCATATCGCCTATCAGCAACGCCACGGAGACTTTCGGTGGATTCGTGCGCACGGTGCCGAAGACCGTGTCGTTTACCGACTCGTCCGCATATCAATTCAAAGGCAGTGCAACACTGGATGCCCAGACCGTGGATAGCGGCGTCTCCGGATCCGTGCAAGCTGCTGCGGTGAATCAGGACTACCGGTTCGGCATCAGTGCTTCCGGCGACAAGGGCGATGACTACAAGTTCCCGGGCGGTACGGTCAGGGCGAGCGAGTACAACCGGTATTCCTACGGCCTGGATATCGCTCACCAGGGTACGCATAACTGGTCGCTGGGTGCAGAAAAGGCCAAATCAGAAGACACCGGCACGCCCTCGCTGCCGATGGATATCCTGAGCTCGGACGGCGAGATCTACAAGGGCAAGTATTCAACCAACCTTGCCAGCGGCGAGCTTTACGCCAACTTCGGCGCCATGGACGTCACTCACGTAATGACGAACTTCAGCCTGCGCCCGCCGCCACCGGACAAGGCACGCTGGCGCAGTTCGGAAGGCGTCACCGACGGGCGCAACGCCAGCATTGGCTTTAATGGTGTCGCGATGGGCGGCAGCTACAAGGCCGGTGTCGATGGTGTGAAGAAGGAGATCACCACCGTCATCACCAACCCGAATAATGCCAAGTTCTTCCTTGATGCCTTCAACAATGCCAGCCGCGACATCGGCAGCCTGTTCTTCGAATGGGATGGACAACTGGGTGCAAGCATGCAGAGCAATCTCGGCATCCGCTATAACCGGGTGAGCATGAACGCGGACGAGGTAAACGGCACGCCGGCAATGATGAGTCCCGCAGCGAAAAGCCTGCGCGACCAGTTCAATGCTTCCGACCGGGCACAGGATGACGACAACCTGGACGTGGCACTCAACTTCGGCTTTCCGGTCAGCGGCTCAACGACTGTGACACTTGGACTGGGACACAAGACCCATTCACCAACCTACCAGCAACGCTATATCTGGATCCCCCTGCAGGCCACCGGCGGACTGGCGGACGGCCGCAACTACATGGGTGATGTCGACCTGCTGCCCGAACAGGCCTGGCAGTTCGAAACCGGCGTTGACTGGAAGGCCGGCAGCGGCAGCATATCACCACGCCTGTTCTACCAGCGTATTGATGACTATATCCAGGGTGTCCCGTCTACCGACCCGCGCGTCATCATGCTGAGCACCATGTCGGGTGACCCCGAGCCACTGCAGTTCGCCAACGTGGAAGCGGAGATCTACGGCCTCGATATGCTCTGGGATATGCAATTCGGCCACGCATGGGGGCTCGATGGAACGGTCTCGTACACACGTGGTAAACGCGTGGATATCGATGACAACCTGTATCGTATCTCTCCCCCCAATGCGCGCACCCGGCTGACCTACAGCCCGGCTCGCTGGAGTGTGATGCTGGAGAATATCCTCTATGCCCGCCAGAAATATGTATCAGAAACCAACGGCGAGGAAGAAACTGCCGGCTACGGTCTGTTCAACCTGTCGGCACGCTACGACTTCAACAGCAATGCATCGATCAACCTGGGTGTCAGCAACCTGTTCGACAAGTTCTACCAGAACCATCTCAATGGCGTGAACCGGGTCAGACAGAGCGACGTAGCCGTGGGCGACACACTGCCGGGACGCGGTAGAAGCGCCTTCGTCAACCTGCGCTTTGACTGGTAGGCAGACCACCCTGCTCGCGAAAGCGAGCGGGGTTAATACACGGTATTGAAGAACCTGCAGGTATTGGATGCCGGATCAGGTCCGGCATGACGTTAGAACGTACACCCGGGCAGTACTGGCAACACCAGGCATTACCCGTCATCCCGGCGCAAGCCGGGATCCACATATTCACATGGAAGATGGGTTCACCCGCCAGGGTAAGCGGTCAGGCAGCGCGCAGGCCGTACTTCTTGATGCGATACAGCAGCGTATCGCGGGTCAGGCCAAGCAGTCGCGCGGCGCGTGACTGGTTGCCTTCGGTCTTGTCCAGGGCCTGGCTGATCATCGATGCTTCCAGTTCATCGAGGGACAAGCCTTCATCAGGCAGGTCGAACATCGAGCTAGTGACCGAACGAAGCCTGGGGCCTGTCTCTTATACACATCTCCGAGCCCACGAGACGGAGAGA
>JARFQC010000036.1 GCA_029287965.1 Arenicellales bacterium | reverse complement strand
GCATGTTACGCATGACGAAACTCATTACCCCGCAGAAAAGCTGGGACTTCAGCAGGTTCATGGAGGTGAAGAAACACCTGGACAAACATTTGCTCGAGGGCTCTGATGACGACCGGTTCCCTGTCTACCCGCAGCGCCTGGGGACAGACATACGCAAAGTCATGCCCGATGACGGCCTCATTGCCCTCGACAACGGTGTCTACAAGATCTGGTTCGCGCGCAACTACAAGGCGCATATGCCAAATACCGTATTACTCGATAATGCACTCGCTACCATGGGAGCAGGGCTGCCTTCAGCCATGGCGGCCAAGATCGTCTATCCGGATCGGCGGGTGATGGCCATCTGCGGTGACGGTGGCTTCATGATGAATTCGCAGGAGATGGAGACAGCCGTCCGCCTCAAGCTCGATATCGTCGTGTTGATACTCAGGGATGATGCCTACGGCATGATCAAGTGGAAACAGGCCAACATGGGCTTCGATGACTTCGGCCTTGATTACGGCAACCCGGACTTCGTTCAGTATGCCCGCAGCTACGGTGCATACGGACACTGCCTGGACTCTACCGACGCGCTCGTGCCCTTGCTCGAATCATGCTTCAACACACCGGGAGTGCATCTCGTAGAAGTACCTGTCGACTACTCCGACAATGATCGCATCCTTAACCAGGACATCAAGCAACGCAGCCTGCAGATATAGCATTCGCCAGCCATCGGCCCGTCTGTAGCCCGTTGATTCCTGATGGGCTTACCACCGGCTGGCGAGACCCCGAATCTCCGCGGTATCTCTGCTGCCATCATTGTGGATGTGCTGCAGTTCAACTGCAGCTGCCCGATGCCTATGTGATTCCGCGGTTAAGGTGTTCTATACTGCTAAAAAAGATTATAAAAATAGCAGGTGCTGCGTAGCACCTGCAGGAATCGCATCTCACATTTCTGGTTATGTGAAGGCGCACAAAGGGTACTTGCATGGATACTATGTTCGAACGTTACGGCGGATTCACCATAGTGAGCCGCGTAGTCTCATCCTTCTACGACCGGGTACTCGACTCTCCCATCATGGGCCCCTATTTCAACGGTGTCGACATGAAGCGGCAGATCGACCACCAGACCAAGTTCATTGCCTTCCTGATGGGCGGGCCGGCAAGTTTCTCGGACGAACAGCTGAAAAACGTTCATCAACGCATGGACATCACCCAGGATGCGTTCAACGAGATGCTGGAACTGTTGACGGAAACCCTGGAAGATTTTGATTTTTCCGATGCTGATGTAGAGACCGTCAGGAAAGAGATTTTGCGCCGTAAACCCATCATCCTTAAGCAGCATTAACCCGCGCATGGAAGACTTTAAACAACTGATCCAGTCGCTCGGCGTCGGTATTGCCATTGTCGACTCGGAAACCTGGAACATTCAGTTCGAGAACGCGAAATTCTTCCAGTGGATTCCTGCCGTCGAGGATACGGAAGCACCTTTGACCACTCGCATTCCGGATCTCAAGGCAGATCGTGCACTCGAACGTATCGAGAAGGGACGACCCTACAAGTTCGAACACGAGAGCAAAACCGAGTCCCGCAGCCTGCCGCTCTCCATCGAAATTCAGAAGCTGCCCAACTCGGAATCGGGACAACTGCTGGTTGAATGTCACAACATCTCCAAGCAGAAGGAATCCGAGTACATGCTCGAGTCCTACTCGAAGATGGTCGAGAAGAACACGCGCGAGCTGGAGCGCGAAAAGGAACGTGGCGAGAAACTGCTGCTGAACATCATGCCCCGCTCCGTCTACGAGGAAATGCGGGACTTCGGCACCACCACGCCGCAACGCTTCGACAATGCGACCATCCTTATGCTGGATTTTGTCGGCTTTACCGACATGACGATTTCACGTGACCCGACAGGATTGATAGCAGAACTCAATGACATGTTCACCGCGTTCGACAGGATATCCGAACTGTTCGGCTGTGAGCGCATCAAGACTATCGGTGATGCCTACATGGCCGTCTCCGGGCTGCCCGAGGCAACGCCAGACCATGCCTGCAACGTCGCCAAAGTGGCACTGCGTATCATGCGCTACCTTGATAAGCGCAACCAGGCGCATCCTGAGCCCTGGCTTGCACGCATCGGGATCAACTCCGGACCGGTCGTGGGCTCCATGGTCGGCATCCAGAAGTACGTCTACGACATCTTCGGCCCTGGCGTGAACCTGGCCGCCAGAATGGAGAGCAACTCGGAACCGATGAAGATCACGCTGACCAAAGACACCTACGAGCAGATCAAGGATGACTTCGTCTGTGCCCCGCGTGGTGAGTACGAAATCAAGGGCTTCGGCAGCCAGGAACTGTATTTCCTCGAAAGCGAAATCAACCGGCGCTAGCCGCAGGCTGACCGCAGGCTTTATTTTGCCAGCAGCCGGTCCAGCTGATTGGCAAAGGCCTGGCGATCAGACTGGCTGAACGCGGCAGGCCCACCACCCGCTTCCACGCCGCTGCTGCGCAGCGAATCCATGAAATCCCGCATATTGAGACGCTGCCGGATATTGTTCTCGGTGTAACGCTCACCACGGGGATTCAATGCCTGGCAGCCCTTTTCGATCACTTCGGCTGCCAGCGGTATATCAGCCGTGATCACCAGGTCACCCGGGTCCGCTTTCTGAACGATGTAATTGTCCGCCACGTCGAATCCGGACGGTACCTGGATCGACGCTATATTGCGTGAACGGGGAACTTCCAGTGGCTGGTTGGCAACCAGTGTCAGCAGCACACCTGTTCTGTCCGCCGCACGAAACAGGATCTCCTTGATGACTTTCGGACAGGCATCCGCATCGACCCAGATATGTTCACTCTGCCGAAACAACCCTGATTAGCACCATCCATACGTTATTCCGATGCATGCCGGAATCCAGTTATCATTCATCGAAATACACGGAACTCATAAGCATGTACAGACACATGCGCACCGTAAGCACTGCAAGCGAGTATAATTCAACTATGGATAACAGTGTGCATGACTACCTGTCCGACCGCCTGGGCGAAGTCCATGCCAGGCAGCGCATCGGCATCGAAAGCGAGGAGCCCCGTATATTCGGCAAGGGCCTTAACTTCTTTCACCCGGAGAACTGGTATTCAGGACATGCACTGGTGCGTTACATCCTCAAACTGACCGGTGTCTACTGGTATGGCCAGCGCAAGGCAGTAGACTTTCAGCTGGTCAATAACGATCTCCGCCTGCCGGACCTGCCCGCATCCTTCGAGGGCATGACACTGCTGCACCTGAGCGATCTGCATATCGACATGCATCCCGATACAGCCGAGACGCTGATTCGCCATGTTGAACAGATCGACTACGACATCTGCATCCTGACGGGCGACTACCGCGGATCGACTATCGGGCCGATTGACGAAGCCATGGCAGGCATGCGCTCACTGTGCATGGTTTTGAAACAACCCGTATATGCCGTACTCGGCAATCACGACAGCATCTACATGGTGCCACAGCTTGAAGACATGGGCATAACCATGCTGTTGAACGAATCCGTCGCAATCGAACGCGGTGACGCTACGATACATCTCGCCGGCATTGACGACGCCCACTACTACCGTGTCGACAACCTGGAGAAGTCGGCCAGCGAAATTCCTGCCGACCGGCTTTCCATACTGCTGTCACATACACCGGAAGTCTACCGGCAGGCCGCGCATGCCGGCTTTGATGCATTCCTGTGCGGCCATACACACGGTGGCCAGATCTGCCTGCCGGGCGGTTATCCCCTGACACTCGATTCGAACTGCCCGCGCTACATGGGTTCGGGCAACTGGGATTACCACGGCATGACAGGTTACACGTCAGTCGGTGCCGGGACGAGCATCGTCGATGTGCGTCTGAACTGCCCACCGGAGATCACCCTGCACCGACTGGTGCGCGCGTAAGATACACGGGAAGCCCCTCTGTAGGAGCGGTCATTGGCCGCGACAGGTACTAGAACTAGATTTGGCATCACTGTTAACAGGTTTCCGTCATTCCGGCGAAAGCCGGAATCCACTCGTGCTAATTCACAGATGGATTCCGGATCTTCGCTACGCTGTGTCCGGAATGACGAAGTATGAGTTGATGGCAACGGTGCAAAATCATCCACATTCCGGACTCGATCCGGCATCCAGGTATATATAAATAAAATCTTCGCGGCAGACGACCGCTTCTTACAGGTGGTGACAACGAGACAATATTGGCCAGTTAGTAAGGCTGCTTACGGATATGCAGCTTGTAGAGAAGACGGGAAAGCAGCAGCTCCAGTATCCAGAACAGGATAACCGCAACAA
>JARFQC010000266.1 GCA_029287965.1 Arenicellales bacterium | reverse complement strand
AGAACTGGCAGTCAATCCGGTCGATACAGATGCCCTGATTAATCGTGCCAGCGCCCTTTCCAAGCTGGGTAAAGATCAGCAGGCCATAGAAACGATCACTACTGCGCTCGCCGTCGCACCCAACAACCCGCAGGTATGGGTGTTCAGTGCGCTTGTGTACCTGCGTCACGGCGATATCGAAAATGCACGAACTTCACTGGAACGGGCCGTGGAAGGGGGGTATCCTAACATCCTGATTCGGGCTGAACCTGCGTTTGATCCGATCAGGAGCAGGCAGTGGTTCGTTGCGCTGTCAGGCAAAGGATAAAATCAATTACTGGTAGATGGGAGAGTAATAATGAAAATAACCAGAATTCTTTGGGTGCTGGGACTGTCGTTTGCGTTCGGAGCTTCGGCCTATGCAGGCGAAACCGAACCGGCTGAATGCGATGATGCGGCCAAGCCTCCTTACAAGGTAATGATCACGGTCGACAAGAACGACAAGAAAAAGCCACCGGTGGTAGAGCCTGACACTGTCTGCGCAAGGTTTCATGATGAGATCGTTTTTGAATCCAACGCCGAGCGTTTCTTCGTTACATTTACCCGCTACAGCCCCTTCCTGGCTAACCTCAACGGCGCAAAAGGCAAGGCCTTGGGTAAGGTAAAGGTAAAGTTTAATTCCAGGCAAGAAAGCGATAACGACTATAACTACATGGTGCACGTACCGGGCCACCCGCCGACTGATCCCTGGGTCCGTATTCTTAAATAATATCCGGCACCGGGCTTGATAAATGGCATCTTGGTGCTAATGTTACTTATTGAGCCTGTTCCCAATCTGGACGAAGTACGCGGAACAGTATTTCAACAGCCCGTCAGAGGCTGAAACCCGAATACGGATTCCGCCATGCCCGGAGCGCATGGCCGCCTTGCAACACTCCTGTTCGCTGGCACCGCGGTCCAGTCCCGAAAGAAGGATGCGCCGCTCGCTGCCTGCCGGCTGGAGAAATTGCAGCGGCCGATCAATGATCTAATTCAGAAACACCGCGGCTATCTGCTCGAACTCAAGAGTGGGGAGCTGTTCGCCTATTTTCATGGCGCCCACAGTGCATTCCAGGCTGCACGCGAACTGCAGGCGAAATTTACCGGTGAAGACGACCGCTGCAGTCTGCGCATCGGACTGCATCTTGGCGAGGTGCAGATCAACAGCCGCCACGTGTACGGTAATGACGTCAACATAGCTGCGCGTATCATGGCTCTGGCGAAGCCGGGTGGCATTTGCCTTTCAGAACTCGTCTATCAGTATGTTCATGACAAAACGGATGCCAGCTTCGTCAATCTCGGGCACCGTTCCCTTAAGAATATCGACAACAGGATAAAGCTGTATGCGGTATTGCCAAAGCGCTGGTGTACCCGCCTGGGCTTTCACCGCTATATGCATCAGTTCATAACAGGGGTAAAAAACAGAAGCACGCCGCTGCTTGCGCTGCTTGTGGTCATCGTGTCGTACCTGTGGTTTTTCGCCAACGAGACGGAGGTCATTCTGGACCAAAACGTGTCCTACCTTTCGGTGGCAAATTTCAGAAACCTGAATCCCGACAAGCTGCCTGAGTACCTCAATCATGGTGTAGAAGATGCAGTCAAGTCACAGCTGGCGAGCCTTCCGGGTCTTTACCTGGTACCGGAAGACAACCGGCCCGGCGCCAATGTGCGATTATCCGTCAGTCTTCAGCAGGCGGGTACAGATCTTCGTGCCACGTACCGAATCATCAACATCGCCGATGGCGTTGAGCTCGCCGGGGATGTAGTACAGGGCGACAGGGCCAATCTTTTTCACCTGCAGGATGAACTCGCAGATGCAGTTGTCTCTGACCTGGCCGGAATACTCGCATTGAATGACATGGAGGTCGTGCGGCCGGTACTGACCGAGGACAACCGCGCATATGCCTACTATCTGCAGGCCCGCGAATACCTTAATCTGCCGGGCCCGGCGCGTAACCTGGAATATGCCCGCAAGCTGTTTGAATCCGCATTGCATGTCGACCCCAGGTTTGCACGGGCACTGGCTGGATTGTGTGAACTGTACTGGCTTGAATACGAACATAACCCGACAGACGATTCGGTTGCCCGCGCAGAACAAAGCTGCGAAGGGGCATTGAGTATCGATCCGCAACTGGTCGATGTGCAGTTGGCGCTGGGCAGGCTTTATTTCGGCAAGGGCCAATATGACAATGCAGTATCAGCCTACCAGAATGCTATGAAGCTTGACCCGCGGTCTGACCAGGCCTATCGCGGCCTGTCTAGGGTGTACCTGGACCTGAACCAGGTGGATAAAGCCCTCGCCACCTATGGCCGGGCCGTTGCGCTGCATCCGGGTTACTGGCTCAACTACTCTGAATTGGGCAAGCTATATCTGAGCCGCGGCCAGTACGATAAGGCCCTGCGCTGGTTCCGTAAAGCCATCGACCTGACGCCTGATAATGTCGAAGTCTATTCAAGCCTCGGCATGACGCTGTTCATGAAAGGTGATTTTACCGCTGCCATTGCAGCCTACAGGCATTCACTTGAGTTAAAGCCCACTGCCGCGGCGCTCGCGAGCCTGGGCGACGTCTACTACCACCTGGCTGATTTTGAACAGGCGTTTCTGCTGCATCAGCAGGCAGTGGACAAGATACCTGCGAGTTACCAGGGCTGGTTAAGACTGGGGAATTCCAGGCGACAACTTTACCGGCATGATGAAGGAACCAATGAGATCTTCTCCCGCGCTTCTGACCTGGCCCATAAAAGCCTGGTTGTGAATCCGCGTGATGCCAGGGCCTGGCTGACGATTGCGCTTGCACGGGCGTATCAGAATCGTAACGACCAGGCATTGCTGGCGTTGCGACGCAGTATCGAGCTGGCCCCCGAAAACCTTGATATCAAATACCAAAGCGCGATAGTCTGGAATGCACTGGGTGATTCCGGACGGGCAATCGATGCACTGGCTGATGCTTTAAGGCAAGGGTTTTCCGCTCAAGTGATTGTATCCAATCCCGAGTTGAGCAGTCTGATCAAACAGGACCGGTACAGGCAGTTAACGAAACAGCAGACGGCTCCCGGCGATCTGAAAACCTCATCTGGACACACCGGTAACAACCCTGGCGCATGCTAAATCCGGTCTGGCGCTGCGGGGATGAGACAGACGGGGTTTCATGGAGATAAAAGCTCGCGAAGCGTGTGCATTACGGCAGGCCATCAAGCTGCATGGCAACAAGCCACTGTATGAGCGCGTCCCCACCCACGATGACCAGGGTCGCTCACTTAATGATTTCATGATGATCTTCCCCGGCTTGCGTGACCTGCCGGAAGTTCAGCTGCGGGAAAAAATAAAGCTGATGGCTGCCATCCTGAGCCGCTGCGATGAAGTTGTCTATGTTGATTTGAACCTGCCGTTGAACCTGCTGTGGGTATCGCTGAGGCAGAAGCCCGGACTCGTGCTCGACCTGAGCACGGGCATCAAGGCCAGCTTCCCGGAATCGATGCTCGTCGGTGTACCCCAGGATGCGCTGGTCAGGAAGAAGAGGTAGCTGCCTGGGTGTCGAACCGGTAGCTGTCGCGGATTGCATCACGGGTGAGGACGCAGCAACTCGTTGCTGACTGCCACGAACGCCGCTCGACCAGCAGGGCATCAACATTCTCCCGGTCCATGGTTTCCAGCGCATCGAACATGCTTGCCTGTGAATCAATGGTGGCGAGGTCATTGTGCTCAGCGGGGATGTCCAGCAGGGTAAGCTTGTCTTCATCATTGAGATCACTGTTGTCCTGCAGCCAGTTCACCAGATCTACCAATGGAAACATGGTTGGATTTTCTTTCGCACTGCGAATCACGATAAAGCGCGGATTCATATCGAGTATGGCCTTCGCATCGAGTATTGTGATGACGTTGCGGGTCGCGTGGACGTTGTGTTCGACGGCGTCATGTATGCCCTTGCTCTGGAGCGACTGAACGAAAGGGTCATGGTGCGGGTCGAGACCGCGTGCCCGCATCAGCATGACGAATATCGACTGTTGTTTAAACAGTTCGCTGCAGGTCAGGTTGGCCGTTACAACGGCCAGCATGCCGGGCAGGATGATGCTCGGGTTTGCGGTCAGTTCCAGCAGGGCCATCAAGGCGGCAAGCGGCGCCTGCAGCGTGGCGCCCATCATGGTGGCCATGCCGATCATGGCGAAGAACCCGACCGCACTGAGGTCATCACCAATCCAGTCGTGCAGGGCTATGCCGACCATGCCACCGGCGGCTGCGCCGATTACAAGCGTCGGGCCGATCAGGCCACCGGGTAGTCCCAGGCCGATTGCAATGGCTGTTGCAAGCAGCTTGAACACAACGATGCCGAGCAGCAGCATGCTACTGGATTCACCCAGCAGAATGCCGTTTATGGTGTCATAGCCGATGCCCATGATTTCAGGGGTAGGCAGTGCAAGCAGGCCGCACGACAGCCCCGCCAGAGTGAAGCGCAGCCATACCGGCCAGTCGCGGGTCGTGCGTGATATCCACAGCAGCAAGTAGATGAAAATTGCGGCCAGCACACCAATTACGGGCCCGATCACCAGGAAGATGGACATCTCCCAGATTGAACCGAAGGCCAGCGGCTCTACCGTGATCCACGCTTCACCCTGGTAGAAAATACGTGTCAGTACGGTCGCACTTACGGCGGCCAGGATGACCGGTGTGAAGCGATTGATGGTGTACTCCATCATGATGACTTCCATGACGAAGATGACACCCGCCAGCGGCGTGTCAAAGCCGGCAGCGATACTCGCTGCCGCACCGCAGGCAACCAGTGTTCGGATGTGGTTGTTGGACAGGCCCATGCCTGCAGCGAGAACGCTGCCGGTTGTGGCGCCCAGGTGGATGCCGGGCCCTTCGCGCCCGACGGAGTGGCCACTGGCAATGCTGGCTGTCGCGCCTATGAACTGTATCAGTCCGTTGCGCAGGGATAGCCGACCCTGGTGGTAGCGCAGGCGTTCCATGACGTAGACCACACCGACAGCCCGGTAGGGTGCAGTGAGAAAGTGAAAGAAGAGGCCGAGCAGCAGACCGCCGCCTGTCGCAATCAGCACACGCGTGGCAGCGGTCAGTTCCTCGTAAGCATCCGGGTGGCCCATGCCCAGCAGATTCTGCTGGACGGACTCGGTCAGCTCGCGAAAGGCAATGATAACGACCGCTGCCAGCAGGCCGGTAAGCAGCCCGAGCAGGGATAGCATAGGTAGATCTGCCATTTTAGTCAGCAGGTCACGCATGCGTCCCAGCAGGATTTTCATACTAGATCCGGGGGGTGATAATCGCGTTGCGTATATGGCGCCTCGTCATGTTTGCCAGCCTTTCGCTTGAGCGAGCCAGGCCTGTCAGAAAGGCAGGTCCAGTCCGGGGCGGGTGGCATTGAACAGGTCACGAAAGCGTTCCTGAATCATATCCAGTGCAGCCTCGTCATCGCCCTCGAAGCGCAGTACGACTGTCGGGGTGGTATTGGACGCCCGTACCAGGCCAAATCCGTTTTCGAAGTCGACTCTGAGACCGTCTATCTTACTCACCTCGGCATCGGGGAATTCGGCGTTGGCAACCAGTTCGTCGATCAGCTGGTAATGCTCACCTTCGGCCATTTTGAGGCCGAGTTCAGGAGTGTTGACCGTATCGGGCAGCGAATCGAAGATGGCACTGGCATCGCGGTCATCGCCGGCCAGGATGTGCAGCATGCGCACGGCTGCGTACAGGCCGTCATCGAAGCCGTACCAGTGGTCGTTGAAGAACACGTGGCCGCTCATCTCACCGGCCAGTGATGCGTTGGTTTCACGCAGGCGGGCCTTGATGAATGAATGACCGGTCTTCCACATTTCCGGTTTTCCACCGGCCTGGCTGATCATGGCGGGGACGGTGCGTGAACATTTCACGTCGTAGATGATATGGGCGCCCGGTTTCTTCTTGATGATGTCCAGGGCAAACAGAATCAGCTGACGGTCCGGCCAGATGATCTTGCCATGCGGGGTGACCAGGCCCAGTCGGTCACCGTCACCGTCAAATGCAAGCCCCACGTCTGCACCGGTTTCGGCGATTTTAGC
>JARFQC010000160.1 GCA_029287965.1 Arenicellales bacterium | reverse complement strand
CGCCGATGACGCCGGATTCGATGGTCATCTTCTTCAGGGCTTTGCCGCCAATGATGACGTCCTCACTCTCGCGCGGCGGGCGCACCGTGATGTCTTGCTCGGCCGGTTCCATGGACAGGGCCCGGCCGGGGTAGATATCGGTGACCAGGTTGATCCCCAGCTGCTGCCTGGTGTTCATCGGCTGACCCATGCCGGCGGCGATGCCGAGCAGCATGACCTCGATCTCGGTCAGGTTGGTCGAGACCATGAAGTGGATCATCTTGCGGATGTTGTTGTAGATCGTGCGACCCTGCCTGACTGCAATGGCCATGGTGTGCAGGTTGTCGTCCTCCAGCACCACGTCGGAGACATCGCGTGCGACATTGGTGCCGCTTTCGCCCATGGCGACGCCGATGTCGGCCGCCTTAAGGGCAGGGCCGTCGTTGATGCCGTCACCGGTCATGGCTACGACCCGGCCACTCTCCTGCAGCGCCTGTACGATGCGCAGCTTGTGCGCCGGGCTGACACGGGCGAATACGTGAACGTTTTTGACCAGGCCAGCCAGCAGTTCCGGTTCGACCTCGTCCAGCTTGCTCGATTCGAGTACCTGCAGCGGCTTGTCACCACTGAGGCCCAGCTGTTTGCCTATCGCCTGCGCGGTGGCAGCCTGGTCGCCGGTGATCATGACCGTTTCGATGCCGGCTTCGTGGAACTGTGCGATCAGTACCTCCATACCTTCGCGCATCGGGTCGGCCATGCCTGCCAGACCGAGCCAGACCAGTTGCCCGGTCTTACGCGGCATTGCTGCCTCGTCCAGTTCGCGGAAGGCCATGCCCAGCACGCGCAGTGCATCACCGGCCATGCGTTCGTTGGCCTTGATGATTTCTTCACGAGCCGCATCGGTCAGCGCCACCTGCCTGCCGTTGCGGATCTGGTGCTCGCACATGGCCAGCACTTCTTCCGGACTGCCCTTGACGGCCAGCAGGTGCTTGCCCCTGTTCCAGGGATGCAGGGTGGTCATGTAGGGCCGTCCCTCGGCGCGGTCACGGCCGCGCAGGCGAGGGTGCCCGTCACGCAGTGCCTCCGCGTCGAGGCCGGCATTCATGGCCATGTCGACCAGTGCCATTTCGGTGGCGGAGCCGGTCTGCTTGTGCTCGCCTTCGATGTCGTTGAACTCGGTATCGCTGCACAGCGTAACGATGTGCATCATTTCCCTGAGTTCGCGCTTGTCGATGGGGTTGACGGTCTTGCCATCGACGACAAAATGGCCGCCGCTGAGGGTATAGGTCTGTTCACCGCTGTAAACCGAAACGACGGCCATGCGGTTCATGGTCAGCGTGCCGGTCTTGTCCATGCAGAACACCTGCACCGAGCCGAGCGTTTCGACGGCATCGAGGTGGCGTACCGCGACGTTGTGCTGGCGCATGTCGGAAATGCCCATGGCCAGCGTCGTGGTGGCCACGGCCGGCAGCCCTTCAGGTACCGCGGCAACCGCCAGCGACACGGATGACTTGAGCATCTCCAGCATCGCGTAGCCGCGCATGATGCCCACGCCGAAAACGCCGGCGCATACCGCACCGCTCAACAGGGCGAGGGTGGTCCCCATTTTGTCGAGCTGTTTCTGCATCGGCGTCTCGGGTGCTTCCGCTTCGCCGACCATGGTCTGGATCTGGCCCAGTTCGGTCGCTGCTGCCGTCGCGACGACCACGGCCTTGCCGTTGCCGCCACTGATGTGGGTGCCCATGTAAGCCATGTTGCTGCGGTCGCCGAGGGCAGTTTTTTCATCCGCGACAAAGCTGTGATCCTTGTTGACCGGCAGGCTTTCACCGGTCAGCGCCGATTCGTCTACACTGAGCCGGTGGGCGCTGAGGATGCGTGCGTCAGCAGCGACATAGGTGCCTGGTGAGAACACCAGGACATCGCCGGGCACGATGTCTTCGACATCGATGTCGGTTTCAGCGCCGCTGCGCAGGACACGCACGGTTCGCACGCCGCTGTCCGACAGCGAACTGATGGTTTTTTCGGCCTGGCGCTCGGTGACGAAGCCGATCGCCGCGTTGATAATTACGACACCTAGTATGACCGCAGCATCGACGAAGCCGCCGGTGACGATGGCGATCACTGCTGAACCTGCCAGCATGAACACGGGCGCGGAGTTGAACTGGTCGACCAGGATGGCGAGGTCGGAACGACCCGCGCTGGCAACCAGGCTGTTCGGCCCGTAGCGTTGCAGGCGTTGCGCCGCTTCCTCGTCATCGAGCCCCGTGCGGCGGGCGGTTTCCAGCTTACCGAGCAGGTCGTCGAGACCGAGCCGGTGCCAGGCATCGCGTGCCTGTTCCTCAATATCCGGATTGGTGACGGTTGCAGCGGGTTTGTTGTTGAACAGGGAAAACGAAGGTACTGAACTGAATAGCGATGGAATGCTCCCCAACAGGCCGCTTGCCATGCTGTATGCCTGTTTCAACTGTGAGGTGCCGACAGACAGTTTCGCTTCGCGTTTCGTCTTTGTGCGCAAACGGTTCGCGCCGTCGAGCTGCGCTGCGATCAACTCGATAATCGTATCCAGATCGAGGGCGGGATCGTAGACGACCAGCAGCCGACCGGTCAGGGTGTTGGCCGTGCAGCCATGTACACCGTCGTATGATTCCAGGGCTTTTTCCAGCCGCTGCCGGATGCGAGGGGAGCGATACAGCCCGGCGACTTCAAAGCGGGTACGACCGGCGACACGGGCATGAACCGGTTTCACATATTCAGTATTTGGCAAGCCGTTCGAAGACATTATGATCCAGTTGCCCGCGGGTTTTTTATAGACCTCATTCTATGCCTGTAGAGCCTATCGTTTTATTGATTTGCATCAAAGCAGTTAGCGAAATATTGATAGAACCTTTACATTACTCGTCTTTCCAAAGGGCTTGGATGCATAGCAGCCAGGATAGGGCTGCTACTTTATACCGGTTTGCGGCATAACCGGTTAACCGATTAAAAATAGATCAAGCAGAGCAGCACGACCATGGATAACTCCATACTTCAGTGGATAGGTGACGAAGCGTTATTACAGAGCGCCGTAGCGGGACAGACGACCATGGTGCTGCTGGTCATCATCGTGGCCTGTATCGCGCTGTTGTCCAAGGGTGCGGACTGGATGATCGACGGTGTCGTCGACCTGGCCGAGCGCACCGGTCTGCCGAAGATCGTTATCGGTGCAACGGTGGTTTCGCTTGGCACGACGCTGCCTGAGGCTTTCGTCTCGGTCATGGCGGCCTACATGGGCAACCCCGGTCTGGCACTGGGCAACGGCGTCGGCTCGATCATTGCCGACACAGGCCTGATCTTCGGCCTGACCTGTTTACTGGCCGCTGTACCCGTCAACCGTTTCATTCTCAATCGCACCGGCTGGGTCCAGGTGGGCTCGGCCGTCCTGCTGGTCATTATCGCTGTCATTGCCCTGGTGACTACCGATGGAGAACCCATGCTGCAGCGCTGGGTCGGCTTCATGTTTCTCGGCCTGTTGGCGGCATATCTCTATGTCACCTATCTGTGGGCCAAGCAGGGCAGCGACCTGTCCGTCGAGGAAGAGGTCTCCGAACACGAGCTGATGAGCCTGAGTAAAAGCTGGACCCTCGTCATTGGCGGACTGGTCATGGTCATCATCGGCGCGCGTATCCTGGTGCCGAGTGCGTCCGAGATAGCCATGCGCTTCGGGGTCCCCGATGACGTCATCGCCGCGACCATGGTCGCCTTCGGTACCTCGCTGCCGGAATTGATGACCGCAATTGCCGCAATACGCAAGGGCCACCCGGAAATAACCGTGGGCAACATCGTCGGTGCCGACGTGTTGAATGTCCTGTTCGTGATCGGTGCCGCTGCAGCGGCGGTACCGCTGGCGATCCCGCCGAACTTCTTTTATTTCCACTTCCCGGCCATGCTCATCATCCTGTTCTCGTTCCGCGTGTTCATCTCGATGAACAGGGAAGGGGTATTCCATCGCTGGCAGGGTGCATGGCTGCTGGGTGTCTATATCACCTATGTCGTGCTGCAGTACGCGCTGAATATCGGGGCCGCGCATTGACGAACAACAGATACCCCGGAACAAAAGGAAGCCTGCTATGAATATTTTGTTCGCAACAGATGGTTCTTCCCACGCCGAAGCGGCGCTTAATTTTATCCTTCGGTTTCCGTTTACCCGTGAGACGACCATGACGGTGCTCACCGTGGTAGATGCGATTCCGATGATACAGCCGGAGCTGGAAAGCCTCGACGAGGAACAGAACCACGCACTGGAGAGCGCTAACAAGGTGCTGCGTGATGACGCTGCTGCGCTGGTCGATCGTGTGGGCGATCGTTTGCGTGAAGACGGCTGGTCCGGAAGCACGCGGGTCGGCAGTGGTGATCCGGTAGAGGAAATCCTCGCCGTTGCTGAAGAAACAAACGCCGACCTGATCGTGCTCGGTTCACACGGCACTGGCGGCATCAGGCGATTCCTGCTCGGCAGCGTGTCGGACCAGGTGCTTGAATACGCCGAGTGCTCGGTGCTGATTGTGAAAGAACCTGAGCCGGGTACCATGCAGCCCGTCGAAGCCGGGACGAATGCAGCAATGCGTATCCTGCTTGCCTACGACCATTCCGAAGCATCGGACAAAGCGCTTGAATTGTGCGCAGATATTCCTCTCGAGGAGGGCTCTGAAATCAGTGTCGTCAGTGTCATGCCGCTGGTGACCGCCTACCGCCAGGATATACGCCAGCATATCAACGACATCTGGCTGCAGAAGAAGCAGGTCATGCAGGATGGCCTGGACGATGCAGTGAGGGCGCTGAAGTGGGCGACACCGAACGTGAAGACGCACCTGCTTGAAGGAAACAGCGTGTCCAACGAGCTGCTGACGGCGGCGGAAGAGGCCGGCAGCGATATGATCGTGGTCGGCTGCAAGCGAAAAACCGCGTTCAAGCGCTTCCTGATGGGGTCGGTGACCCATCGCATGGCGCGCTATGCCCGATGCAGCGTATGGGCTGTACGTGAGAAGAAAGATGAACCAGTATAAAAGCCAAGTTGCTTATTTTTATGGATAATTGTGATGTCATCATCCTGTCACAATAGCTCCTTACTATTCCGGAGAGCAGTTCAGGGAGTTCTCCCGTAATTCTCAATTTTCAATCCCAATAATTTTCAACGGAGTTATCAACGTGAAAAAGCAACTCGTTAGTGCTATCGCCGTTGCGGCAGCCCTCAGCAGCTTCAGTGCTGCCCATGCAGCAGGCCGCGATACCGTGAGCATCGTCGGTTCTTCTACCGTGTACCCCTTTGCGACAGTCGTAGCCGAGCGCTTCGGTCGTTCCAGCAGTTTCAAGACCCCGAAAATCGAATCGACCGGTTCCGGCGGCGGCCTCAAGCTGTTCTGTAAAGGTGTCGGTGCCAACACCCCTGACATCACCAATGCCTCCCGCCGCATCAAGAAGAGCGAGTACGACCAGTGCCAGGGCAATGGCGTTACCGACATCGTCGAAGTACTGGTTGGTTACGACGGCATCGCCATCGCTAACTCCAAGAAGGCGGCTCAGCTTGCGTTGACCCGTAAAGACCTCTACATGGCCCTGGCCAAGGACGTTCCCGGCCCCGACGGCAAGCTGATTGCCAACCCGAATAAAACCTGGAAAGACGTCAACGCCAGCCTGCCGGCCATCAAGATCGAGGTGCTCGGTCCTCCGCCGACATCCGGTAC
>JARFQC010000192.1 GCA_029287965.1 Arenicellales bacterium | reverse complement strand
GTTTCCATCAGACGTGGATCAAATGGCTTGGGAATGATGTGTCCGGGGCCGAATTCCAGCGAATCGTGTCCATAGATCTCGGCAATTGATGGTGGAACCGGCTGTTTACCGAGCTCTGCCAGTGCGTGTACTGCAGCGATGTGCATTTCAGGAGTGATGGCGGAAGCGCGGACATCCAGTGCACCGCGAAATATAAACGGGAAGCCGAGGACATTGTTGACCTGGTTGGGGTAATCGCTGCGCCCGGTAGCCATGACCATGTCCTTGCGCGTCATGTGGGCGATTTCCGGCATGATTTCCGGATTGGGGTTCGACAGGGCGAAGACGACAGGGTTGGGCGCCATGCTCAGCAGCATGTCCTTGGACAGCAGGTCCGGACCGGACACGCCAATAAATATATCTGCATCCTTGCAGGCGTCTGCCAGCGTGCGTTTGTCGGTGTTAATGGCGAATGGCTGCTTGGATTCGACCAGGTCGTCACGGCCATCATGTATGATGCCCTTGCGGTCGACCATGAAGATGTTTTCTGCCTTGGCCCCCATTGTCTTGAGCAGGTTCATCGATGCGACGCCTGCAGCTCCGGCACCAAGGCAGACAATTTTGCATTCAGGCAGTGTCTTGCCTTGCAGTTCCAGCGCATTGGTAATGCCTGCGGCAATGATAATCGCGGTACCGTGCTGGTCATCGTGGAACACGGGTATGTCCAGGCGCCGGCTCAGCTCTTTTTCGATATAAAAACAGTGTGGGGCGGCAATGTCTTCTAGATTTATACCTCCGAAACCACTCGCAATTCTGGACACCGTGTCAATGAATTGATCCGGAGTGTCGGCATCGACTTCAATATCGAATACGTCGATGTCAGCGAAGCGCTTGAACAGCACGGCTTTGCCTTCCATTACGGGTTTACCGGCCAATGCGCCGGTGTTGCCCAGACCGAGTACAGCGGTACCATCTGTGATGACTGCTACCAGGTTACCCTTGCTGGTATAACGATAGGCGTTTTCCGGATTGTGCTTGATTTCCACCACCGGCACGGCAACACCGGGTGTGTAGGCTAATGATAGATCTTCAGGCGTCGTTGTCGGTTTGGTGACCTGCGTGGCCAGTTTACCGGGGCGGGGCAGGTTGTGATATTTAAGGGCCGCTTCCTTGAACTTCTCGGTCATGCTTTGCTTCTCGGGGTCAATGGAGGACGAATTCTAGCACGGACACCTGTATGGATGAGTTTCAACGCACAAAAACGCAGCCTTCGTATGGTGATAGGTGTCTGATTTTGCAGTCGGTCTGGTAAAATACGGGAAATTTTCAAGGTAGGATACACCGATGTTTGACGAAGGCAGCTGCAGCGAATCCGAACCTTTTGCCCTCCAGGTGCATGGCGACAGCATGGAGCCGGAGTTCAAGGACGGCTGCATTATCATTATTGAACCGGGTGGCGTCATTGAAAATGGCTGCTATGTCGTGGCTGAGAACAGCGAGGGCCTGATATTTCGCCAGCTCTTCATAGAAAATGACAGGCTGATTCTACGCCCGTTGAATCCTGGTTATGACGAAGAAGTCATAGAAAGCATGAGCAAGATCACCGGACGTGTTACACAGCAGGCTGGCAGGAGAAGAAAGGATCGCAGGCACTACGTCTGATGCATACCCGGAACCTCATAAGAAACAGTTTCCTAGCCGTGTTTGCGTGATTCGCGCAATCCTTTTTCCACCGCAATTACGGCTGCTTCGACTCTTGAATGCACGCCGAGTTTTCTCAAAATAGCCTTGACGTGCAATTTGACTGTCCCGTCTGAAATTCCCAGGTCCCTGGCAATGGCCTTGTTGCTCTGGCCGTTGGCCAGAAACGTCAGGATTTCAGTTTCTCTCGGGGTTAGCTCGCTGAAAGGATTATCTGCCGGTTCTGAACGTGGTTCTGTTTCACCGCCCTGAACCGCCTTGGCCAGCAGTACTGCGAGTTCAGGCGCTACCACAGTCTTGCCTGACTGCACTTCATGCAGTGACTGCACCAGTGCATCCGGCTCCATGTCCTTGAGCAGGTAGCCGTTCGCGCCATTACGCAGCGATTCGACCAGGTCGTTTTCATCGGTACTGGTAGTCAGGATCACCACCGGCATCTCGAGTTTTCTTTCACGCAGTTTCCTCAGTACTGTCAGCCCGTCGGGATCAGGCATGCGCATATCCAGCAGAATGATGTCAGGATTGAGCTCTTCTGCGAGTCGAATACCTTCCTTGCCATCACCCAGGGAGGACACTACCTCAATGCTGCGATTCTCCAGCAGTCCCTGCAGTCCTACCCGGAAGAGGGTGTGGTCGTCGATAAGGATTACACGCATAAAACGGTTCCTTCAGGTTTCATTTTTATTGTAGCCATCGAGTGTAGGTAGCATGTTCGAGCTCAGGTTTGCTGATGCTGAAAGTAAGGATTACCCGGGTGCCTTCTCCGGGTTCGCTTTCAATCTCGAGCGAACCGCCGAAGCGCCTGGCCCGTTCTTTCATGATTTTCAGGCCAACGTGCTCCCCTGCAGTGGAGTTTGCCGGCTTTTCGGAAAAACCGATACCATCATCTTCAATCAATACCTCGTAAGCTTCCTCGCCTGTCTGGCGCAGCATGATACGCACGGTATTGGCATCACTATGCTTATATATATTTCTCAGCGATTCCTGGATGATGCGTTGAACCTGGATTTCGTATTCCGACGGTAGCAGGAGTTCTCCCCATTCGACCTGCAGCAGGAAGTGCATACTGGATTCGTTACGATAACGATTTACCAGGGCCTTTATGTTCTGCACGAGATCCTGGTGTTCACTTTGTACGCGACAATGGGCAATAAGATCCCGAAGTTCCTGGTAGGCTTCATCGAGACTGTTCTCAATCCGCTCCAGTTCATGCCACATTGTCGATTCGACGCCACTGTGAAGGGTGTCGTCAAGGACGCGCACCTGGAAACGCAGACTGGCCAGGCTCTGTGCCAGGGAGTCATGCAGTTCATGAGCGAGCCTGTTGCGTTCGTCGATGATGCTGACACGCCTGGCTTCTTCATCAAGGCGCGATTTCTGTATGGCCATACCCAGGTGCTGGCCGATGTTCATCAACAGGCCGCGAAACTCTGCACCCGTGTCAGGTTCTGCAGCATCGACGAACAGATTGAAAACACCGAGCGTTTTACCATGGTAGGTGAGCGGTATAGAGATCAGTCCCAATCTGCTGATCCCGTTGAATGTATGCCCTTTCAGGAATCGACTGTCTATCAGGTTGTTTAATTCATGAATCTGGTGACTCTCGAAGACAGCCTCGCACTGCTCCAGTTCAGCAGTCTTAAGCAGGTCATAGTCATTATCCTGCTCATAAAAGCCACATGATGTAACCAGCCTGAATCGATTATTGCTGTCGAGCAGGCGTATCGTTGCAGCACGGGCGTCGAT
>JARFQC010000147.1 GCA_029287965.1 Arenicellales bacterium | reverse complement strand
GCCGACTTTTTGCGGGCGCAGTTCCTCGTGCGGGAACTCGGTCGTAATGACGACAAAATCCCGGTCCTTTTCGAGGTGAGCCAGCGCATCCCAGGGGGTATGCACGACAATCGTGTCACCCGCGTGCAGGGGCTTGTTGCGTATGTCGTCGCCCTCGAGCATGGTCTCGCCATCGCGATGCAGTGCCACCATTGCGATACCGTAGGTCTTGCGCATCCACACGTCGCAGGCGCTCTTGCCGATCAGGTCAGAACTGGGTGGAATGACGATTTCGGCAATACCGGATTTGGCCGGCGAGAGGCTCTCGGTGAAGCTGTGCAGATTTCTGCGCAGCTTGAGGTCATATTTATCGGCGAAGGGCTGCAGCACGTCCGGATGGGCCAGTACACCGAGCACCATACCGGCCTCGAACACGGTGTCGCGTGCCATGGAACCCGGGCCGATTCGGGTATCCTGCCCGGACGCCCTGATGGCGATCACCCGGATGCGGTTGGCTTTCTCGGTCTCGTACAGTGCCTCGCCGATGATCGGGCTGCCGTTGGGGATGACGATTTCGACCATCTGGAAGTTGAGACCGTAAACGTCCTGGAAGTACTGCATCGCGTTACCGCCCCGTGTACCCGCATCGCTGGTCGAAGCCGGCAGTACGTACTTCCCGGCCAGGACGAAATACAGGATGCCTGTAGCGACCAGGGCCAGGCCGATCGGCGTGACGGAGAACAGTGACCAAGTCTCCATTCGCTGCTCCACCGGCAGTGCGCTATTGGAGGTCTGGATCAGGTCATTGAGCAGGATCAGCGGCGAGGAACCGATCATCGTCACGGTACCGCCGAGAATGGCGCAGAAGCCCATTGGCATCAGCAGGCGTGACATGGACAGGTTGGCACGTGCCGAGATCCTGGACACGACAGGAATGAACAGTGCCGCGGCGCCGACGTTCTGCATGAAAGATGAAATGATCGCCACGGTGCCTGACACGATCGGGATGATGCGGGCCTCGGATTTACCGCCGATATTGAGGATTATCGCGGACACCTTGCTCATCACGCCCGTCTTGTCGAGCCCTGCCCCGATGATCATGACGGCGATGATCGACATTACCGCGTTACTGGAAAACCCGTCGAACAGGTGGCGCGGGTCCACCAGCCCCTGCTGCAGACCCATTATCGGCGCAAGCAGGTCAGTCAGCCCAAGCAGGACCATGATGCTGATCGCCGCGACATCGACACTGACAATCTCGAAAGCGAACAGGTATATCGTCAGCAGCAGGATCGCCGTCACCCAGGCGATCTCTATCGAGGGCTCTTCGTAGGCCAGGAAAATACCAACTATGACGAAAATAGCGACAGAGGCGAGCCTTTTCTGGATCAGCTTTTTTAACGACGGCTTGTCTGTGCCTGAGTCTGACATGGTGAATTTCCAGTGTGGATGCAATAGCCTGCGGTTACGGCGCTTTCAGGTAGCAAGCCATGCAGGAATACTCCATCAGGGAGTAGTGATATTCTAATTTACCACGGTAAAAATGTCTTGCAGCCATCCACAATCAGCGTGCTTGCGGGAATATCTGCCAGGGTCTGACGGTTTCCCGGCTGTCGAAACGCACCACGGTGTCTTTATTCCGGGTACAGCTTCACCCTTTCCTGTTCTGCTGTCCATGCCGACTCGTCTGCCCCGGCAAGCGTCTCCAGGTCACCCGGACCGGCCGCTGAATCGTCAACCCACTCGCGCAGCAGCTCGCTGCCGTTGATCAGGTCAATCGCGAGGCGATCGTTTTCATATTCGTAGGGAAAGTCGCGCCACAGGTCGTAATCCGGCTGAAGCTGCCGCAACGCCTTGAAGGCCAGCGCCATCAGCCGCCAGGGACGGAATGCCTGGTGGTCGTATGACGCATCTTCGACATGGATCTGCACACCCGCACACAGCTGTTCAGCATGCTTGTGGAAAGTGGGCTCGAACCAGCACTCCCGCAGCCTGCAGCCCTGCAGCCACTCGGGAGCAAGCTTTTGCATTTCGGTCAGCAGTTTGCGGGGTTCCAGGTCCGGCGCCCCGAACAGTTCCAGCGGTCGCGTGGTGCCCCGCCCTTCGGACAGTGTCGTACCTTCCAGCATGACGGTACCTGCATAGCATCGCGCCATCGACAGGTTGGGCGCATTGGGGCTGGGATTGATCCAGCTGCGCTCGCCCAGCGGCCAGCCATAACCCGGCGCAGCATCCGGCGCCCAGCCCGCCATTGTGACCACCTCGTAGTCCAGCTCCAGGCCCAGGGTGTCAATGAACCAGCGTCCCATTTCGCCCATGGTCAGGCCATGGCGCATCGGAATGCGGCCGGCACCCACGAAACTTTCCCAGCCGTCACGCAGTGTCAGTCCCTCGGCCGGCCGTCCTGCCGGATTGGGCCGGTCCAGCACCACCACCCGCTTGCCATGTTGCGCCGCGGCCTCCAGCATGTAGCGCAGGGTCGTGATGAATGTATAGATGCGGCAGCCCAGGTCCTGTAAATCCACCAGCAGTACATCGAAAGCATCCATCATGGCCGGCGTGGGCCTGCGCACCTCGCCATACAGGCTGAATACCGGGATGCCCAGCGCGGGATCATTGAAATCGGGCGACTCGATCATGTTGTCCTGCTTGTCCCCGCGCAGCCCGTGCTGGGGCCCGAATGCAGCGCTGAGCGTTATCCC
>JARFQC010000113.1 GCA_029287965.1 Arenicellales bacterium | reverse complement strand
GGCGGATTCTTCTTTACCTCGGACGATCATGAAAAGCTCTTGCAGCGCATCAAACCGGATGCCGACGATGCCATACCTTCAGGCAACGGCATCGCCGTTCAGCTGCTGATACGCCTGGGTCACCTGTTCGGCAACCAGCGCTACCTGGTCAGTGCGGAACGCGCGCTGTCATGCCTGTGGGACAATATGAACAATTATGCCGCCGGTCATGGTGCACTCCTCACGGCACTGGACCTGTGGCTTGCGCCGCCTGAAATTCTCGTCATCCGTGGACAGGGTAAGGAGGCAGAGTCATGGAAGTCGCTGGCAGTTAAGCAGTACGCGCCTGACCGGATGGTATTCACTATTCCCGTGAGTGCCGCGGTACTGCCCGGTCTATTGTCCGGGAAGCAGCCTGGAGATGGGATCCTTGCCTATCCCTGCAAAGGCACAAGCTGCCTGCCGCCGGTCAGCACATATACCGGCTGGCAGGCATATCTATCCACCGCGACTTAATCGACGGACAGCGCATCAGGGCCTGTAGCTCCGCTGCGGCTCATACGCAGGAACCGCCACACCAGCCAGATGGCTGCGACGGTGAGACTGGCGATCAGCCCGAACCACAGCCCCTGTGGTCCGTATGCCCGGGTGAAGCCGAGAAAATAAGACAACGGCAGGCCGAACAACCAGTAGATGACGAAGATGGCAAGCATCGGCACAACGGTATCCTTGAGTCCTCTCAATGCCCCTGCAGCGGCCACCTGGATGCCATCAGACAGCTGGAACACCGCAGCCATCAACAGCAGGCTGACCGCCATCTGCCTGACAGCCATATCGTCGGTATAGATCGAAACGATCAACTGTGGAAAGACCAGCATGACGGACGCGGTACCCAGCATGCACAAGCCGGCAAGTGATATCCCGGCCGTCCCCCGGAAACGTGCCCGGGCGAGGCTTCCTGCACCCATCGCATGACCGACGCGGATGGTCGTGGCCGATGAGATCCCCAGCGGGATCATGAACATAATCGAGGCGAAGTTGAAGGCCACCTGGTGTGCTGCCACTTCAATAACGCCGAGACGCCCCATGAGCAGCGCTACGCCGGCGAACATGCCCACCTCACTCAGCAGTGCCAGCGCTATGGGGATGCCGAGCCTTAACATTTCACCCAGCCGGCGCCACTCCCAGCTGCCCGGACTGTATCGTCGAATCACTCGAAACCGGGCATGCACGCTGATATATCCCATCAGCATGAACAGGTTAAGCCACATCACGATAGCCGTAGCCCAGCCGGCTCCGACAGCGCCCATCGCAGGCACACCGAACTTGCCGAACATGAGGATGTAGTTGCCCACGACATTGAACACCAGGCCGATGAGCTGAATAACCATCATCGGACGGGTAAAACCGATGCCTTCACTCATGAACCGCAGTGCAAGGTAACCGGCCACGGCTGGCATTCCCCATGATACGGCGCGTATGTATTCCGCTGCGATGGGGCTGACCGCGGGGTCGATCTGCAGCAGGCCCAGCAAGCCTGCAAGTGCACGTACCACCAGCATTGCGCCAAGCCCCAGTGCGGCGGCAAGCAACAGAGCCTGGCGCATCAAGTCCTTGATGTCTTCGCCCTGCCCTGCGCCGTAATAATGCGACACCATGCTGCTGACCGCCATCATGATCCCGATGCAGAACAACAGGATCGGGATCCACAGGTTGACGCCGACAGCGATCGCAGCCAGATCTTCCGGACCCAGCCGCCCGGCCATCACGGTGTCGGTGAAACCTGTCGCCACCTGCGCGACCTGACCGACGATGATGGGCCCTGCAAGCACCAGCAGGGCCAGGTATTCCTCCTTGTAACGACGCATGCGTCTTAGCATTAGCAGACCTGAAAAAGAAAAAGCCGCGAAATTCGCGGCTTCAACTCTGTCAGAACGAGTCTGATATTAACAGGCCTGACTACTCGGCTGGTGCACCCTCGTAACTACCATAAGGCATCGGCATGGGTGGCATAGGCGGCCCGTAGTCAAAGAAATCAGCTGGCGGGCCATACGGTGCGGGTGCTCCGTAAGGACCTGCATTGCCATACGGGCCAGGGCGGCCATAAGGCATGCCGTAAGGACGGGGAGCATCATAATATCCCGGCGGCGGGCCATAAGGCGCTGGCATGGCAGGCATCTGTTCCGGTGCAGCCACCTGCGCGGGAGCAGTGGATTCCGTAGCTGCTTCAGCGGCTTCCTGAGTTGCCTGTTCCTCATCGGATCCCATGAATTTATCCATCAGGTTGCCGATAAACGAGCCGGATTCTTCTTCAGTTGCAGTTTCTTCAGCAACAGTCTCTTCTGCAGGTGCAGCAGAGTCTGCTGGTGCTTCGGTAACTTCTGCTGCGGGTTCAGCTGCAGGAGCAGGTGCTTCGCTGGTAACTGCGGGCGTCTCGTCCGCAGGCTGGTCAGCCGGGCCACCGCCAAACAGGCTGCTGAAAAATCCACCTTCCTGCGACGTGCTGTCTGCAGTGTCAGTGTCGGCAGCCTGTGTCTCAGCTACCGGAGCGGATTCCTGTGCGGGTGCTTCCACTGCAGCGGGTGCGGCAGCTTCTGCCTCGCTTTTGTCAGTTGTTGCAGCGGGAGCATCACTTCCTTCACCGCCACCAAACAGGCTGGTCAGGAAACCGCCTTTGGTCGTTTCTTCCGCATCCTGTGCGTCTTCGACGACAGCCGCTTCTTCAACGACGACCGTTTCTTCGACCACAACTACTTCTTCAGGCATCACCGGGGCTGCAGGCGCGTCTGCCGGCGCAGTGGCTTCAGTTGAGACTGCTGATTCGGCTATGTCTGTCTGTTCGCTTTCTGTCAGGTAGCTGTAAATCGCCCAGACGCCAACAAATACCAGCAGGGCAATCGACAGGAGCGACATCATACCGAGAGAATCCTTGTCCTCGCGGCGGGGCGCTGATGCGGCGGCGACAGGTTTAGCCTCGCTTGCTGCGGCAGCTGCCTTGATTTTCTGTTCCAGTTTTTCTTTTACCGCCTCTTCGTCTTTAAGGCGAATTTTGGCTTTTTCTTTATTTCCGTTGCCGGCAGCCTCTTTAACGGCGGCCTTCTTTTTTACGGCCTTCTTTTTTACAGCCTTCTTCTTGACTGCCTTCTTCTTGACAGCCTTTTTGGTCTTTTTCTCTGATGCTTCTGCAGATGCTTTGGTATTCTCTTCGTCAGCCATGACGAAACCCCCGTACGGAAATGTGAAAAAAATTAGTATTTCATTATATTAGATTTTAGTCCGCAGACAAACAAACATCCTCACCAGGGTGAATACTCAAAGTTCTGCACAAACCGCTCACCTATATCGGATTTAGCCGGGGCATGATTCTGGGTACCGTGTACCTCTATCTTGCACGCCCCCATGACAGCAGCCAGGCGTCCGGTGGTTTTCCAGTCCATGTCCTGCATCAGCCCGTATAACAGGCCTGCACGATAGGCATCACCGCAACCGGTAGGATCGTTAATTTCACTGATTTTCACAGCAGGTATCTCGATCTCGCGGTTATCTGTGTAGATGAGCGAGCCTTCACCGCCACGTGTCACGATCAGGGCGTCAACTTCCGCAGCCAGCTGCTTTGCATCCTTGCCTGTGCGTTCCGAGAACAGCTGAAATTCGTAATCGTTCATCGCCAGCCAGGTCGCCTGGTCGAGAAAATTGTTCAGGTCGTCACCATCGAACATGGGCAATCCCTGGCCCGGGTCGAAAATAAACGGGATATTCGCGTCGGCGAACTGCCGGGCATGGTCGATCATCCCCTGGCGGCCATCCGGGGAAACGATACCGATGCTGACACCCTGTTCGTCCGCCGCCGAATTCAGGTGGGACTGGTTCATCGCACCGGGGTGGAACGCCGTGATCTGGTTATCGTCCTGGTCAGTAGTGATATAGGCCTGCGCTGTGTAGTCATCTTCCAGCACACGCAGCGAAGCGCGTGACACACCGGCCTTGTCCATCCAGTCTGCATAGGGCTGGAAGTCGCGCCCCACAGTTGCCATCGGGCGACCGTCGCCGCCGAGCAGCTTAAGGTTATAAGCTATGTTTCCGGCACAGCCACCAAACTCCCGGCGCATGGTCGGGACAAGGAATGAGACATTCAGTATGTGCACCTGGTCAGGCAGGATGTGATTTTTAAATCGGTCCTCAAACACCATGATGGTGTCGTAGGCCATTGAACCGCAGATCAAGGCAGTCATAGTCAGGGTACCAGTAGGTTAGGATTAATAATGCGGCAGAGCGTTATTCTGCTTCTTCTTTCCAGACAAGGTCCAGCTGGCGGGCAGCCCGGACATCATCGAGCCGCCTGACAGGCATGGCGTGCGGCGCAGATTTCACCGTGTCAGGATCTGCGTAGCACTCCTGCCGGATCTCGTCCATTGCCGCAACAAAACCGTCCAGGTCTTCAATGCTTTCCGTCTCGGTGGGCTCGATGAGGAAACACTCAGGCACGAGGAGGGGGAAATAGGTCGTCGGCGCATGAAAGCCCTTGTCCAGCAGACGCTTGGCAAAATCCATCGCGGTAACACCCGTCTCGGCCTTTTCCTTCTTCAGGGTCAGGATGAACTCGTGGGTGGCACGCCGCTCCGGGTAGGCCATTTCAAAGCCGCTCGCCTCAAGCTTTGCTTTCAGATAGTTGGCATTCAGCGTAGCGTATTCGGCGACCCTCGGCATCCCTTCCCGGCCGAGCTGGCGCGCATAGACCCAGGCCCGCATAAGAATACCGGCATTGCCCATAAAGGCGGACAGGCGGCCGATGCTGTCGGGGAAGTCGTCCTTGCCCTGCAGCTGGAACCCGTCATCATTCCGGGTGATACGCGGTACCGGCAGGTAGGGTTCGAGGCGGTCGCCAACGGCCACGGGGCCCGACCCGGGACCGCCACCGCCATGCGGTGTTGAAAAAGTCTTGTGCAGGTTCAGGTGGATCACGTCGAAGCCCATGTCACCGGGTTTGACCTTGCCGAGTATGGCGTTCAGGTTGGCGCCATCGTAATACAGCAGACCCCCGGCATCATGCACCAACCGTGCTATGTCGGAGATGCCCCGTTCGAATACACCCAGCGTGGAAGGGTTGGTCAGCATGAGGCCTGCTGTCTGCGGACCCACGGCAGCCTTGAGGGCTTCAATGTCGACATCGCCGTTCGCGTCGGTGGGAATTTCGCGCACCTTGTAGCCGCACATGACGGCTGTGGCAGGATTAGTGCCATGCGCAGCGTCAGGCACCAGTATCTCGGTTCTCGCATCGTCCCTGCGCGCATCATGATAGGCCCGTATCATTTTAATACCGGTA
>JARFQC010000109.1 GCA_029287965.1 Arenicellales bacterium | reverse complement strand
TAACCTCGCAGCGCGCATTGGCCGCAATAAGCCTCAGCCTGGTTGCTGCTACGCTTGCAACACTCCTTTCCGTCATCATCGCACTGCCTGCAGCCTATGCATTAGCCCGCTACGACTTTCGTGGAAAGGAAGTCGTCGATACGCTGCTGGAACTACCCATCATCGTCTCGCCAGCAGCGCTTGGTGCCATGCTGCTCATATTTTTTACCAACCCGCTAGGCAACTGGATTCAAACTCATACAGTGCAGTTCGTGTTCGCTTTTGCCGGGGTCGTACTTGCACAATTCGTCACCACCGTCGGTATCGCGACGCGCTTCATCAAGACCGCCATCGATGAGGTGCCGGTGCGATATGAGGCGGTGGGCAGGACGCTTGGTGCAACGCCATGGCGCGCATTCATGACCCTCACAGTACCGCTGGCGCGCAAGGGGATACTCGCGGCCAGCATACTGACGTGGGCCAAGGCAATGGGCGAATTCGGCGCGACCATAACGCTTGCGGGAACCATGGCAATGCGAACCGAGACATTACCGATTGCCATCTACATGCACCTGTCCAGTGCGGACATAGAAAGCACGGTCGTACTGATACTGGTCATGCTCACGATCGGGCTGGGTACCTTGTACGGGGTCAGGAAAGTCGGCAGGAGAAGTCGCCGTGCTTGAGTTGAACGGACTCTCTTCCGGCGCCGGTAGTTTTACAATACATCCGGTCAGCCTCAAGGTAGAGCAGGGTGAAAGCCACGTCATACTCGGCCCGACGGGCAGCGGAAAGACATTGCTTCTTGAAACCATTCTCGGGTTGAGGCATATCGATGCAGGCAGGATTGAACTGGCTGGCGTCGATATAACAAGTGAGCCCGTTGAAAAGCGGGGTATCGGGTATGTTCCCCAGGACCTGGCATTGTTTCCGCATCTCAATGTTCTGGACAACATCCTGTATGGCAGTCGTATCCGCAACGGCGAAGACATACAACAAGATCAATTCATCAACGAACTTACGCAAGCAGTCAGAATAGAACATCTCCTCGAGCGCATGCCGGATAAGCTGAGTGGGGGAGAAAGGCAGCGCGTTGCACTGGTCCGTGCTATCGCATCCGGATGCAAGGTCCTGTTGCTCGATGAACCATTTTCCTCTGTCAACGAAAGCCTGAGGAAAGACCTGTGGCTGATGATCAAAGCGTTGCAGAAAAGGTTCGGTTTAACGCTATTGCTGATTACTCATGATCTGGAAGAGGCCTTTTTTCTATCAGATACGATGAGCATCTTTATCAATGGCCGGATGCAGCAGAGCAGTGCAAAACGGGATGTTTATCAGCAACCTGCCACCTGTGATGTCGCCAGGTTCTTTGGGATCAAGAACCTGTATAAGGGAGTACTAGAATATGGTGTGGTAACCGCTGCTGAACTTGGCATGGAATTGGCAATTGATTCCACGCTGTACCAGGCAATCGCAGGCAGGAAGGTTATGGTCGGTATACGTGCCAACGAAGTGATGATACTTCGAGATGATGCCGATCCGACGAGATGGGAGAACACGGTATCAGGCCAGGTGCGGGCAATTCTCGACAAGGGTGCAGCGTATACTGTTCTGTTTACTCCCGATACTGCTCCGCACGCAACGATCGAGATTGAACTCAACTCACATGCCTATCGTCGTTTGAATATCAACGAAGGCAAGAAACTCAGTGTCTCGTTAAAGAAAGAGAATCTATTTTTAATCGCTGATCACTGAGGCACGGATGCAATGCCGTGTGTGATTAGCGGATCCATCATGTGCTCAACGGCTCAGCCAGGCTTCTGCTTCTGCTCTCTGATCCATGTTGAAGGCCTTGATTTCCAGGCCGGGTATCAGCTGACCTTCAAATTCGCTGATGGTCTTTAGCCACTGCTTATCCGTCAGTACTGCAGCACGACTGAACTTCTTCATCAGTCCAAGCATCGATGGCAGGCGGGAAAATTCAATGACTATCGCTTCCAGCGTTGGAAGCTGATAGACAATGATTTCGTAGAGCATCCGGCCGTTCTCAATATGCTCAGACTTGCGGACCAGTTTATCAAGAGCGATTTTCATCGACTCTGAATCCAGCTTTCCACTCATCCTGATATCGAGCCTGTTTGAACCGTTCTCTGTTACTTCAAACATTATTGCGCCACTAATCAGGTTGTAGTGGTGACCCTGATATTCATTCAGGATGAGCGGTTGCTGGAAAATCCGGGTTCACGCTCCGGCTGCAGCCTCCAGTGCCTGCTCAATATCAGCAATGATGTCATCGACATGCTCGATGCCGATAGAAAGCCTGACCATGTCTTCTGTAACACCTGCAGTAGCCAGCTCATCAGGGCCCAGCTGGCGATGCGTAGTAGTGGCCGGATGACATGCGAGAGACTTAGCATCACCGATATTCACCAGCCTGAGGATCATCTGCAGTGCGTCGATGACGCGTGCGCCGGCTTCACGCCCGCCCACGATGCCGAAGATCAGAATCCCGGATGCCTTGCCGCCGGTGATCTTCTTGCAGGTTTCATGGTATTCGCTGTCCGGCAATCCGGCATAACGGACCCAGGCAACCTGGGGATGCTTTTGCAGATAACTGGCGACAGCAAGGGCATTGTCACAGTGACGTTCGATGCGCAGGCCCAGTGTTTCCAGCCCCTGCAAAACAAGGAAGGCACTATGCGGTGCCAGCGCCGAACCGGTATTCCGTAGCGGCACGACCCGGCAGCGTCCGATGTAAGCCGCCGGCCCCAGGGCTTCCGTGTACACGACGCCATGGTAGGAGGGGTCCGGTTCATTCAGCATCGGGAAGCGCTCCTTGTTGGCTACCCAGTCGAACTTGCCTGAATCGATGATGACGCCACCGATGGTAGTGCCATGACCGCCGATATACTTGGTCAGGGAGTGAACAATGATGTCAGCCCCGTGATCAAATGCGCGGCACAGGTATGGTGTAGCAACCGTGTTGTCTACAATGAGCGGGATGCCATGCGAGTGAGCGATGTCGGCAAGCTTTTCGATATCCACGATATTGCCTGCAGGGTTGCCGATAGATTCACAGAACAGGGCGCGAGTGCGGTCGTCGATCAGCTTGTCCAGCCCCTCGTAATCATCGTAAGAGGCCATGCGTACGTCTATGCCCTGGCGGGGGAAGGTATGTGCGAACAGGTTGTAGGTGCCGCCGTACAACTGGCTGGTGCTGACAATGTTGTCACCGGTGGCGGCAATACACTGGATGGCATAGGTGATGGCAGCCATGCCTGATGCCACGCACAGGGAGGCAATGCCGCCTTCCATTTCGGCCAGGCGCTGTTCCAGCACGTCTGTGGTCGGGTTCATAATGCGCGTGTAGATATTGCCGGGCACCTTGAGATCGAACAGGTCGGCACCATGCTGCGTATCGTCGAAAGTGAAGGATGTCGTCTGGTAGATCGGTACTGCGGCGGCCTTGGTCGTTTCTTCGGACTTGTAGCCATGGTGCAGCGCCAGGGATTCCAACTTCATTCTTGTTCTCCTCGTTTGT
>JARFQC010000091.1 GCA_029287965.1 Arenicellales bacterium | reverse complement strand
GCCTTCCAGTCCGGACGTATCCTGCGGCGATGCTTTTTGGCCAGTTTGACCGCGACATCGGGATTGGCAGCATCGCGGACCTGGTCACGCAGGCCGGCGTCCTCGAACTTCATGGCCTGGTAGTAATGTTCAACCGATGGCCAGTAGTCGCCATCGAGATCAAAGCCATGTTTCGAGTATGCAGCAAGCGGATCGAGTGCATTCGAGCGGGAGACCCGTACTTCATCCTGCTGTTTAGGTGTCAGTATCATGGGTCTATTTACCGCGCATTAGTGAACCGAGTATGCCGCGCAGCAGCTTCCCACCTTCGCGGCCGAGTATCGTACCCGCCGAGCGGGCGGCACTCTTGAACATCGCTTCCTGCCAGCTCTGGCGACTGCTGCCCGGTTTTTTCTGTGCCTTCTTCGGAGCTGATTTTGCGGCTTTTTCTTCAGCCTGTTCGGCGCGCTTCTGCAACAGCTCGTAAGCAGACTCACGGTCGACCCGCTTGTCGTACTTGCCCGAGAAAGGTGAACGCGCGATGCGTTCCTTGCGTTCAGCTGCCTTGAGCGGGCCCATCTGGGATTCCGGCGGCCGGATCAGCGTTCTTTGCACAACGGTCGGGCTGCCTTTGCGGTCGAGCGTCGATACCAGCGCTTCGCCGGTGCCGAGTTCGGTTATGACAGTTTCAGTATCCAGGTCCGGGTTGGCGCGAAAATTCTGCGCAACGGCCCTTATCGCCTTGCGGTCCTTCGGGGTAAAGGCACGCAGTGCGTGCTGAATACGTAATCCCAGCTGGCCGAGCACGTCATCGGGGATGTCCAGCGGACTCTGGCTGATGAAGTAGACGCCCACGCCTTTCGAACGGATCAGGCGCACCACCTGTTCGACTTTTTCCAGCAGCGGCTTCGGTGCCTGGTCGAACAGCAGGTGGGCCTCATCAAAGAAAAACACGAACTTCGGCCGGTCGGCATCGCCGACCTCGGGCAGTTGCTCGAACAATTCGGATAACAGCCACAGCAGGAAGGTGGCATACAGGCGCGGCGAGGTCTGCACGAGCCTGGTGACATCGAGAATGCTGATGACACCATTGCCGGAGAAATCCGTCTTCATCAGGTCGTCGATATCGGCTGCAGGCTCACCGAAAAAGTGCCTGGCGCCCTGCTCTTCCAGCACCAGCAGGCGGCGCTGTATGGCACCAACGCTGGCCGAGGAGATGTTGCCGTATTCACTTTTCAGCTCTTTGGCGTTGTCGCCCATCCAGCTGAGCATGGAGCGCAGATCCTTGAGATCCAGGAGCAGCAGGCCATTGTCGTCGGCGATGCGGAAACAGCTGTACAGGATACCTGTCTGGGTATCGTTCAATTCCAGCAGGGTGGACAGCAGCAGCGGTCCAAGTTCGGAGATGGTGGTGCGCAATGGATGACCCTGCTTGCCGAACAAGTCCCAGAAAACGGTCGGGTAACCGCGCTGGGTGTAGCCGTAGATTGCGATGTGTGCGATGCGCTCGTCAATCTTCGGATGGGGGCTGCCGGCCTTCGCCAGCCCGGACAGGTCGCCTTTCACGTCTGCCATGAACACCGGCACACCAAGCCGGGAAAAGCCCTCGGCAAGAATTTGCAGGGTGACTGTCTTGCCGGTTCCGGTCGCACCGGCAATCAGGCCATGCCGATTGGCCATGGCCGCGTTCATGCTAACCTGCTGCTGACCGTTGCCGCCTATCAACATCTCAATCGTGTCTGTCATTGCGCTTCCTGTCTGAATTTGGCTGCATGGGTTTATAATGATTCACCGAGGAGAATACAACCAGACATGCACCATACCGCCAACCCCGTCATACCACCAGAACAGGCACTACCGGGCCGCGAAGAAGCCATGCCGGTTACCGACACGCATTACGTCAACGGCAACCGGCTGTTGCCGCCCTACCCGGAACAGCTGCAACTGGCTCTGTTCGGACTGGGCTGTTTCTGGGGGGCAGAACGCAAGTTCTGGCAGGCGGACGGCGTCTGGTCGACAGCAGTCGGCTATGCCGCCGGCATCACGCCCAACCCTACCTACCGCGAAGTGTGTTCCGGCCGCACCGGTCATAACGAAGTCGTGCGCGTGGTCTTTGACCCGGCGCTGGTCAGCTACCGGACATTGCTGAAGCTGTTCTGGGAAGCCCATGACCCGACCCAGGGCATGCGCCAGGGCAACGACCGGGGTACCCAGTACCGCTCGGGCATCTATTGCTATGATGACCGGCAGCAGGACGAAGCAGAAGCATCACGTGATGACTATGCGAGCCAGCTTGCCGCGGCCGGCTACCCCGCCATCACCACCGAGATACTCCCGGCACCGGAGTTTTACTTCGCCGAAGACTATCACCAGCAATACCTGGCCAAGAACCCGGGCGGCTATTGCGGCCTCGGCGGCACCGGCGTGACCTGCGCTGGACAATAGTAGCTAATCGTCTACGGTTAAATAAAAAAGCGTGCAACTACAAGGCGCAAGGACCGGAATAGATAACCGGCCAGATAATAATACAGGAGTGGAGAGACAAATGATGAGGACCCGTGTATTCACCGCGCTGCTTGCTGCGCTGGCACTGCTGATGCCACCCGCAGCGATGGCTGTTATGCCGGAAGGCGTACTGACCCTGCTGATCGCACCGGACAAGACCCGCGTGTACAGCAGTCATGTCAGCGCGATGAATAACAACGACAAAATCGTGCTGATGTTCCACCAGGCAGGATCCAACCGCATGGAATACGAGCCGATACTGGGCGCTCTCCATATTGCCGGCTACGATACCCTGACCGTTGACCAGCGCTCCGGCGGTGATGACTGGGATTTCGTCAATGCAACGGTCAAAAAGCTCGGCGAATCGACCGAATATTCGCTCGCCTACCCGGATCTCGAGGCCGCACTGACCTGGGCGACACGCAAAAAATATAAAACTATCGTGGTACTCGGCAGCAGCTACTCCGCATCGCTGGCGATCGTGCTGGCCAGCAAGAATGGCAACGATATCGATGCGGTCGCGGCCTATTCCCCCGGCGAGTACTTCGCTGACAAGAACTGGATCAAGACGGCTGTGAGCAATTTGAGCATTCCCCTGTACATCACCAGTCCGGAGTCGGAAAACGACAAGGTCGACGAAGTACTCAAGTGGGAAAAGGGCCAGGATATTACCCGCTTCAAGCCGAGCGATGCCGTGCCTGGCGCGTCAATGCTGCGACCGGACAAGAACCCGGAAGGCTACAAGGCCAATACCGAAGACCTGGTCAAATTCCTGAACCGCTTCAAGTAGCGCTGTTACCCGCACACAAAAAAAGCCCCGCCTGAGCGGGGCTTTTCAAATGGTACGTATGCTGGAAAGCAGCTTACATCATGCCGCCCATACCGCCCATACCGCCCATACCGCCCATGTCGCCACCTGGCATACCCGGGGCGTCATCGCCAGGCTTCTCGGCAACCATGGCTTCGGTGGTGATCATCATGCCGGCAATGGATGCGGCATTCTGCAGCGCGGTGCGGGTAACCTTGGTCGGATCAAGGATGCCCATCTCGATCATGTCACCGTACTCGCCGGTCGCGGCGTTGTAACCGAAGTTTCCACTGCCTTCGAGAACCTTGTTGACGACAACTGAACCTTCTTCACCGGCATTGGCCACGATCTGGCGCAGCGGATCTTCCATCGCGCGGATCGCAATCGAAACGCCGACGTCCTGGTCATGGTTGTCGCCCTCGATCTTGCTGACGGCTTCAATGACGCGGATCAGTGCGGAACCACCACCCGGGACAACGCCTTCTTCAACGGCAGCGCGCGTGGCATGCAGTGCGTCTTCAACGCGGGCCTTCTTTTCCTTCATTTCGACTTCGGTAGCAGCGCCGACCTTGATGACGGCCACACCGCCGGCCAGCTTGGCGACACGTTCCTGCATCTTTTCCCTGTCGTAATCGGAAGTTGCTTCCTCGATCTGGGTGCGAATCTGGGTGACGCGCGCTTCGATATCGGAATGACTGCCTTCACCGTCGATGACAGTGGTGTTTTCCTTGGTAACCTGGATGCGCTTGGCGGAACCGAGCTGGTCCAGGGTCGTGGTTTCGAGGCTCATGCCGACTTCCTCGGAAACAACCTGGCCGCCGGTCAGGATTGCGAGGTCCTGCAGCATGGCCTTGCGACGGTCACCGAAGCCCGGTGCCTTGACGGCGCAGACCTTGACGATGCCGCGGATGTTATTGACCACCAGTGTGGCCAGTGCTTCACCTTCGATGTCTTCAGCGATGATCATCAGCGGACGGCTGGCCTTGGCAACATTTTCCAGGATCGGCAGCAGGTCGCGAATGTTGGAGACCTTCTTGTCGTGAATCAGGATGAACGGGTTTTCCAGCTCGGCGCTCATATTTTCCTGCTTGTTGACGAAGTACGGCGACAGGTAACCGCGGTCGAACTGCATGCCTTCCACGATGTCCAGCTCGTTGTGCAGGGCTGTGCCCTCTTCCACCGTGATGACGCCTTCCTTGCCGACCTTCTCCATCGCCTCGGCAATGATATCGCCGATTGAGGTATCAGAGTTGGCCGATACCGTACCGACCTGGGCAATTTCCTTATGGTCGGAGCATTCCTTCGACAGACGCTTGAGTTCTTCAGTCGCTGTCAGGACGGCCTTGTCGATACCGCGCTTCAGGTCCATCGGGTTCATGCCGGCCGCAACGGACTTGAGGCCTTCACGCACCATGCCCTGGGCCAGAACTGTTGCAGTGGTGGTGCCGTCACCGGCAACGTCGGAGGTCTTGGAAGCGACTTCCTTGACCATCTGTGCACCCATGTTCTCGAACTTGTCTTCCAGCTCGATTTCCTTGGCTACC